>JAXHVO010000115.1 GCA_034189135.1 Thermodesulfobacteriota bacterium
GGTAGCCAAGATTTGATTTACTACTGGCTGCCATCATTTTGAACGGTAGTAATTTAATGAACGAACATAACCAACCGGCTGGCTCGTAAAACCATGACTTTTCGTTCAGGCACTAGTTAGTAAACAATGTTCATAGCTTTATAAATGCGGTAACAATTAGTTCTAAAGTAACGAGCATTGAATTGATGGAGCAATGAAATGCTTTGCCGCTTATTGGCAAACATGCTCCAAACAGGAGAAAGGAATTTTCAAAGGTGGAAAGAAGCCTGTTTTTGCCTCTTAAGAAGGAAAACCTTACCACCCTGGGGGTTTATTATAATTTTAAGAGTGGTCTGGTTACCTTTCGGGCGGCCAGGGAGTGGGATAAACAAATAGACTGGTCCGGATACAGCCGAGATTTTACTGCTGAACATCCGCTTACCAGCCATACTGTCTATCTCGGTCACCAGGAAACCATTGATTTGTTTGAGAAATACAACCTGAAAGGTTACCTGGAAGACGTGGTGGAATTGATCAAAAAAGGGAAACATCAGGGGATCGAATGTTTTTTTGATCACAAACAAGATATCCACTTTATAAGCAACATGCACAGCAATACCCTGGGCATAAATAATGGTTATCATGCCATCCGCAGTGGGGGGATACGCCGTCATGATACTGATAGCCCGGAAGTTGAGGTGATCATAGACGGGCTTAATCTGAGCCGGGCCATGTCCTTTAAAAATGCCGGCGCCCAGATACCCTTCGGAGGCAGCAAAATTACAGTGCAGTGTGAGCCGGTGGATCTTAGCGATCATTACAGTATTGGTTTTCTTGCCTATGCCCTGAGCAGGACCCGGTCCTTTACCGGTCCTGACATGGGATTTTCTCCTGAATTGGCAGATGTGATGAGACGTGAGGGATATTCGGTGAATATCGCGGGCGGTTTTGACAGCAAAATTGGTCCCACCGGAGGTCCCACGGCTTACGGAATCTATCTGGCATTAAAAGAGGCTGCCACGTTCAAGTATGGAACCGACCGCCTGGCAGATAAAACCATCGTGGTGCAGGGCGTCGGGGCCGTTGGCTATCCCCTGGTGGAACAGTATCTTAGCAAAGAGGATGCGACCATTTATATTACTGACATTTCTCCCGATCCGGTGGAGAAATTGGTGACCCGATTTCCGGACCGCTTAAAAAAGATAGCTCCTGATGATGTCCTCACTGCGGAGGCAGACATCTTTGTTCCCTGTGCCATGGGGGGCATCCTGGATGAGTCGACCATTAAATCGGTCAAATTTTCGATTATTCTTGGCGCGGCCAACAACCAGCTCAGGGCTTCCAGCCAGGAAGAAGAAGCTAGGCTTGCAAGGCTCTTGGAAAAACAGGGCATTCTTTTTCAGGTAGACTGGATGCACAATACCGGCGGGGTCATTGCGGGGATGGAAGAATATATACGCCGGGAAAAAGCAAGCATGAAAAATATCCGGGAACATACCAATAAGGTTTGCAAGTATGGAACCCGCCAAAATTTTAACGCGGCAAAAACAGAAGGCATCACTCCGACGGAGATGGCCTACAAATACTACAGCTCAAAAATTTACCAGTAACATGTTTATATAGAATGCGGTTATTCGCTGATGGCCGCTGTATCATATAAGAGGTAACGGGAATGGTTTTATGAGTTAAACCTATTAAAAAGGAGGTAGTATTATGAGGAAAATAACATTTATGCTGATGCTTTTATTAACCCTGGGACTTGTTTTCGGTTCCGGGATTTCAGCCAAGATGATTCGTATCGGTGAAGCTCAGATTGTTGCCCATCCTGCCCTTGATAACGATTCCAAAGGGTTTAAGGCCGCCCTTGCAGAAGAAGGCTTTATCGAGGGGAAAAATATCATCATTGATCGACAAAATGCACAGGGTGACCAGCCTACCTGTGCAATTATTGCCAGAAAATTTGAAGACGATAGAGTGGATCTGGTTCATGCCATCAGCACGCCCAATGCCCAGGCCCAGGTAAAGGTAAGTAAGACGATACCCATTGTATTTTCTTCTGTGACCGATCCGGTGGCCACAGGTATTGTACCTAAAATGGGCAAGACCGGTACCCACGTCACCGGTGTAAGCGACAGGTGGCCCATCACCCTGCAGTGTGAAATGTATCAGGATCTGGTTCCTAATGTAAAGAAATGGGGGACGATATACAATCCTGGAGATATTAATACCGCACCACATATCAAAGAGATGAAAAAAGCAGTAGGAGATATGGGCGGTAAGCTCATTGAGGCCCATGTTTCTACCAGCGCTGAAGTCATGCAGGCTATGCAAGGTCTGGTCGGCCGGGTGGACGCTATCCACATTACTTCCGACAATACCTGTGTTTCCGCATTTGAGTCTATTGTTAAAGTTTGCAACGCCAACGATATTGCCCTGTTTGCCGGTGATCGGGATAGTACTCCCAGGGGAGCGGTTGCCGCATATGGACCGGACTACTTTCTGGTGGGATACACTGCCGGGAAAAAGGCCGCAAGGATACTCAAAGGCGAAAAGCCGGGCAAAATTCCTGCAGGTCTTGCGTCCGAATATAGTCTCTGGGTCAGCTTGAAAAATGCCAAGGCACAGGGAGTAAAACTGCCCAAAACATTGGTAAGAAAAGCAGCGGACAAGTTGTGGGACGAAAAAGGAAAAGTGATAAAAGGTAAATAAATATTCAAGGTGAAAATAGAGGGGAGGGGTTTCCTCCCCTCTTTAAAATGGTGAACAAATGATATCGATGGGTTTATTCAGGACGATTCCTATATCCCTTGAACAGGGCCTGGCCTATGGTCTGGTGGCCCTGGGGATCGTCATTACTTTCCGGATTCTGGCATTCCCCGACCTTACCGTGGACGGCAGTTTTCCTCTGGGTGCGGCAGTCGTTTCGCGACTCATTATAGAGGGAGTATCACCGATCTTTGGTATATTTATGGCCATTATCTGCGGATTTGTGGCCAGTTGTTGTACCGGGTTTCTAAATACAAAACTAAAGATCAACAGCCTTTTGGCCGGAATTTTGATGATGACCATGCTATATTCGGTAAACTTGCGTATAATGGGAAGATCGAATATTCAGTTACTTACAGTAAACACACTGTTAACCCCTTTGGAAAACCTCGATATTAACCGGTTTATTCCTATCATCATTTTCTTCTTTATTGCCGTATTTGCCATCAAATTTCTTACGGATATGTTTTTTAATACCCAGATCGGCTTTGCCATGCGAGCGACAGGGGATAATGAGCAAATGATCCGTACCCTCGGAGTAAATACCGATCATATGACTATTCTGGGGATCGGAATCTCAAATGCCTTTGTGGCCCTCTCAGGTGCGCTTGTTGCCCAGGATCAGGGTTTTTCTGATGTGGGAATGGGAATCGGCATGATAGTTGCCGGGTTGGCTTCCATCATAATCGGGGAGGCGCTCTTCGGCAAAAAAACGGTCCAGCGAATGACTTTAGCGGCCATAGTCGGATCTATCATTTACAAGCTTATCATCTCCTTAGGGCTCAGGCTGGGACTGGCCCCTACTGATTTGAAGATGGCCACCGGTGTAATGGTGATTTTAGCACTCGGCATTCCGGCCTTAAGAAAGGAAAAAGAAGGAAAGCTCCACCTGAGGGGGGTTTAGAAAAAAAGCAATGATAAGACTTGAAAAGGTAACCAAAACTTTCTCAAAAGGCACCATAGACGAAAAGGTGGCCATCAATGGATTAAGCCTTCACGTTCAAAAGGGGGATTTTGTAACTGTCATCGGAAGTAACGGAGCAGGGAAGACCACTTTTTTAAATCTTACTTCCGGTACTTTTAGGCCTGATGAGGGCGAGATTTTTATCGATGGGTCCAATGTCACCCATTTGCCTGAACATCGGCGTGCAAAATATCTCGGCAGAATATTTCAGGACCCCTTAATGGGAACAGCGGCATCCATGACCATCGAAGAAAACCTTGCCATGGCCGATCTGCGCGGAAAACCAAGAGGCCTCCGCTGGGGAGTCACCAAATCATTGAGAGAACACTACCGCCATATACTCAGCGTGTTGGAGCTTGGGCTCGAAACCAGATTGAAAGACACCGTCAGTCTCCTCTCCGGAGGCCAGCGCCAATCAATGACGCTGCTTATGGTCACTCTGTCTTTGCCAAAACTGCTTCTCCTGGATGAACATACCGCAGCGCTTGATCCCAAAACGGCCCAGCGTGTAATGGACCTTACCAAAAAAATTGTCGAGAAAAACAACCTGACCACCATTATGGTGACCCACAATATGCAGCAGGCCATCAAATACGGGAACCGTATGATCATGCTCCACGAGGGAAAAATCCAATTTGATATCCAGGGAAAAGAAAAAGCGGCTCTCACGGTTGAGGAGGTGGTCAGAAGATTCGGAGCCGAACTCAAGGATGAAGCCTTGCTGGCTTAGGCTGAAGAAAGATATGATCCTAGCTTCACCAATCTGTTACTGCTTCAATATCACACCGATGTGTAAAAGAGAAAAACGGCACCATTCCTGACTACAAAATCACCTTAATACAGACTTCGGTATTCGCCTGAAGGCCCTTAACCCACAACGACATTTATTGATATCCATAATACATCTTTTTAACTTGTTTGAAAATAGCGATAAAATTTGGGGTGTTGTAAGTTTGTTTGCTAAACCTGGCAAAAAATCGAAAAGCAAATCGATAGTTACTTTTGGCGATATAAGCTATTGACGGTTTTGCAAAAATCAATGAAAGCTTCTCAAGAATAAAGATAAAAATATGTTGATTTATCTCTTAAAAAGAGATAGAGTGGCAGAATGAAAAATATTCTAGATATATTAATCGATGACTTTCATGAACGCGCTCTGCCTGAGCTAATGTTGCGCCATCAGTCAATGGTATGGGTGCCGCGCAAAGCCAACGTTGTAGTCGGCATGAGGCGGTCCGGCAAGACATGGTTCTGTTATCAGCAAATGCGGGAGTTGCTGGAAAAAGGGCTGGAGAAGGAGCGTTTGCTCTACTTGAACTTCGAAGATGAGCGTCTGCTTCCATTTTCTGCTAATGACTTTCAACTGATATTAGAAACATATTATCGCAAGTTTCCTGCGTTTAAAAGTAAGCAGTGTTATTTGTTCCTTGATGAGGTCCAGCGAATCGAAGGTTGGGACAAGTTTGTCCGCCGGGTGCTTGACACCGAGAAATTGTCGGTCTGTGTGACCGGTTCATCGTCAAAGCTCCTCAGCACAGAAATAGCTACCAGTTTGCGGGGCAGGTCGCTTACTACAGAAATATTCCCTTTTAGTTTCAGGGAATTTTTGAGCTTTAAAAAAGTTATTTTGAAATCAGGCCAGCGGTTTGGTTCCAAAACAAGGGCGATGCTGCAAAACCTGATTAGTCAGTATATCAAGACAGGTGGATTCCCTGAAGTTCAAAATTTTGACGATGGGTTAAGGCGCGATGTGCTGCGAAACTATCTGGATGTGGTGATCCTTCGTGATGTTATAGAGCGGCATTCGATCACCAACACATTGGCCCTGAGATCTCTTATAAAGCATGTTATGAGCGCCCCGGCAACGCGCTTTAGCGTAAACAAGTTCTACAATTCTTTAAGGAGCCAAGGTATTGCCTGCACAAAAAACAGTCTATATGATTACATAGATCATCTCGCAGACACCTTTCTTTTCTACCAGGTGCCGATACACTCGCGCTCGGAAAGAGCCCGCCGGGTGAATCCGAAAAAGATCTATGTTATTGATTCAGGGCTTCAGGAAGCCATGTCTCTTCGTATGATAGGAGATCGGGGAGCTCTGCTTGAGAATCTTGTTTACATGCATTTTCGCAGACAGGGACTTGCGCCTGAGTATTACGTTACAAAAAACGGAGTCGAGGTTGATTATGTACTGTCTGCGAAAGATGGAGATGAATATCGGCTTATCCAGGTCTGCTGGGATATTCACGATCCGAATACGCAAAAACGGGAAGTCGGCGCATTGTTGTCGGCTATGGGTGAACTTGGTCTGAAACGTGGTACCATCGTAACCTGGCTGGATGAAGATCTATCCGATAAGCGCCTCGAAATCGTACCGGCCTGGAAGTGGCTGTTGGCCGAATAAGATACGTCTGAATCGATAAGAGAATTTGGCACAATGAAAAGACGTACATTCAACTCGCTTTTTCTCCTACATTCGCAGCTCCAATATTTCCGCTTCTCCCTATCTTGCTTAGGATTATATAATTCTTGTCTTTTCATTAAAAACAATGTAATATTAATATATTAGTAACTACTCACGTAGTCAGGCTTCAGCCTATCTACCTGAGTTACAAATACTGTTCACAAATTTCAGATATCAATAACATATTTTGAAATCAGTGTCATTTGTGATAAGCTATCACATGGCGTTTAAAAATACCATTATGCAAATTAAGAAAGATGACTGATATAAACCAATTAATTGAAGCTGATGAGGAAAATAGCAAACAATCGCAAAAACTTTTCAATCAGTTTGATCCCTTATTAATTACATCATTCGATGACGCATCAAATTTGTTCAATACTTTCTTCCGCTCTTTTAGTCATGGAGCAAGAGATGATGATACTCAGGGTTCAATTTCGGAATTAGCCAAAAAAGGGGGTCTTACAGAGTCAGAATTTAAAGAAGTCTTGGATGGGAATAAACCATCTAAATTAGCTGATGATCTGTTTAATGAAATAATCTCAAATAGAAACGACTTTTATAGTCGTCGGGCTCGTGCCCTTCTTCTATTGCATGCTTACCGTTCTTACATGTATGCCGCCACCGATATTCGTCGATTAAGGGTAGGAACAGCATTAGGGTTTATGCGTTTAGAAATTGAATCTATAGCTTTAATGTCTTTATTTCAAGTTAATAACGAGCTTCCGTATAGATGGGTTAATTTAAAAGGCGATCAGCAGGGGAAGGCTTTTTTTAATAAAACCAAAAATAATGTTTCGGAATTCAGCATACAGTTTGACCTAACAGTTGAATGGAATCTAGCTTCATCGGCTGCTCAGCATTCTCGATTTATCGGATTAGTAGATGGCTTATCCATATCAAGGACTTCGCAATCCGATAGGTATGCCGATAATTTTAGTGTGGCTTTTCAAGATTTTGATCCAGAAAAACCTGAGCAAATGATTGTAAGGGCGCTTTACATATTACGGACTCAGGTCAAGTTACTAATCCCCTTCAGTTGGTACTTCCAGAGGTCTCAGATCCGCTGCTTTTAGAAACACGAATACCTAAGTTCATAAATAATATTGGCTTACTTTACAAAAAGTTCCAAAGGGAGTGTTCAGAGTTTCTTGAATCAATCGGCATTGAGTCTAAAACGAATGCATAACATCAATTTTCACGCAGACATTTACCAAATGGGTCGATTTGGGATGGTTAAGCTGGGAGTCCGGCACTTACTGCATTGAACAAAATTGATGAGAAGAAAAAGAAAAGAAGAAACTGAAAAGGTAACCAGATGAAACTGACCGATAATGAGATAAGGGATATTAATCGTTATTTGGAAGAAGGTAAACCGCTGCCGGAGAAGTATCGGTTTTTGCTGTTTGAGGATAAGCGAGAGGATAGAACTTGCAAGGAGTGTTGAAACGGGAAAATTGACAGAAGTCAGGATCGAAGGTTCTGTGCTTGAAAACGAGAGGTAGTCCTTTTGTACTAAAAAATACCGTATTTTGGAATTAAAAAGCGTGTTCCGGGAATGTCCGCCCGGTCGGCATAAAATAGCGGTAAAGATGGAGGGCATCTTCGGCAATAACACCGTGAAGATAGTGGAAGTGATCTTAGGAGAATGAGAGTAATGGAAAGAAATGAAATAATACATACTTTGCGAGGCTTTATGGCGATGAACAAAGATAGATACGAAATCTTACGGATCGGTGTTTTCGGTTCAGCGGCCAGAGACGATATGAATGAGCAAAGCGATATTGACGTTGTGGTTGAGCTTGACAAACCGGATTTGTTCTACCTCATCGGTATTAAACAAGATCTGGAGGAGAAGTTTCACAGGTCTGTAGATATTGTACGATACAGGGATAAAATGAATGCGTTCTTAAAGAAGAGAATAGACAAGGAAGCTGTATATGTATGACAAAGAGCTTGTTTTAGAAATACTGAGGCAAATTTATCAAGCAGCGCAAACAATCCTAATACGTTTTGGGCCTGTAAAAACAGTGGGCGATTTTACAGACACGTCGGTGGGAATGGAAAAACTCGATAGCATTTGCATGCTGCTGATTGCAATTGGTGAAGCATTAAAGAACCTGGACAAGGTAACCCACCACACCCTTTTGCCTCTGTACCCTCAAGTTGACTGGAAAAAAGCCAAGGGCATGAGAGATATTATCAGTCATCATTATTTTGAAACAGATGCGGATGTAATATACGACGTATGCAAAAATCATATTCCCGAACTGGCAAAAACCATCAGCAAAATGATTAGAAAATTTTCATAAATAAAAGCATTTTTAAAACGCCTCATTTGGATTTGATAAATATGGAAGAGGTAGGATAGAGATGAATACAAGGCCGGCTGGCAAAAAAGGCTTAATCCGAATTTGGCATGCATTATTATACTCCTTAAACGGCCTGCGTCTTGCCATTACCCAGGAAACATCGTTTAAACAGGAGTTAGCTATTTATATTGTTCTTCTGTTGGTGCTTTTGTTTTTGCCGCTGTCCTTGCACTTCAAATGCTTATTGTTTTTTGCCAATACAATGGTGCTAATTGTTGAAATCATCAATTCAGCCATTGAATCGATTGTGGATATGGCATCTCCGGATTATCATGACCTTGCCGAAAAGGGAAAGGATCTTGGGAGCGCAGCTGTGTTTATCAGTATGGTTTTGGTCATCATATTGTGGCTGTGTGCCATATATGTGATGCTTAGTGGCGGGGGTGTATAACCATAAGCGTTAAGTTATTTTTGCGCTGGCTGGACTGCGGAAGGTTTACTGAAAAAATAAACATCGAACATCAAACGTTCAACATCGAATGTTGAATGAAAAAAGATGAAGAAACACAAACAGGTGTTAAATATTCGGCATTGGTTTTGATTCGATTTTAAAATAATTTGAAGAGCGAAGCGACATCATTATTCGACATTAGACGTTCGATGTTGGACGTTCATTCTGTTTCCTTGGATTCTTCGTCAATTCTCCTCAAACCGTCAATTAAAAGACCCATAAAATACCCCAAAACCGGGGCTTTCATTTCATCCGAAGGTAAACCGGGAACAAATTTGAATCTGCCCTTTTTTTCTTTGAGAACTTCAAAAAAGGCTTCCTTGCCCTTAACGTTATCGTATTCAGCGCTGATCAAATTTCCATCCATGAAAGACAGTTTTGCTTCCCCTCTGGATAAGGATAAGTTTAACAGACCCGTTTTCTCGGTGACATTAAGACTCTGAAATAGTTCGGGAGGTGGAATTTCAGAGAGCTGTCCGCTCATTCCGGATGCGAGTTCTTCGGACATAAAAACATTCGATTCGGCAAGTCTTCGAGTCAAAAGACGATTGAAATACATTTGGAGTGATGAGGATTTCTTTAAAACTTTTAAAAAATCCTTTCCCCGAATCGACAAAACGGTTGCTGGAGACAAAACTTTTATGGTGGCTCCAACAGGATTACCGCTTATCAAGCTCATTTCACCAAAAACTTCACCTTTTTCCAGGACGGACATACTGATTCCATCTTCGTTCAGCACTTCAACTCTTCCGGAGACAATGATGAATAAATAATTACCGGTGTCGCCTTTTTTGATGATTTGATCATTGGCAGCGAACTTTCTAAGCTTTAAAAAAGGGATAAGATCTTTAAGGTCATGTTCATCAATGGACTGAAAAATAGAAAATTTGCTCAACAAATTTGCAATCACGCCTATATTACTTTGGTTTTTATCCGTTTCGGCGGGTGGTTTAATTTTTCCATTTTTCCGGTATTCGAGCGTAATTGAGCCGGTGCACCCGCTGCAATTGATGACACATTGGGGAATTTTATCCATGCTTTCATGTTTTATTAAAATCTTGGTAAGATCTCCTATCAGCTTGCGACATGAAGGTTGCTCAAAAGGCATTTTAATCACAGCCGTAGTGATAAATTCCTTTGTTTTTTTATACTCCAGTAGGATGGCATTGCCGGTTAATTTAAATTCATCACCCTTTTGGTAATATGGGCAGTCTCTTTCTTCAATGATGGTGAAAACAGAATTTTTCATTTTTTAGCACCGTTACACCGGGAGAAGCCTGAAATTTAAAAATCCCCAGATAAAACCGATAGCACCGATAAATAGAGCAAACAGATCAATATACTTAAAATAGAACTTGTAAGTGATGGCCACCCGTTTTTCCGGCACACCGATTTTAGCAGGAGTAATTCGCAAAATCCAGCCGTAATGCTTCTTACCGATTAAAACCTTATTCCAGGTCAGCCGGTCAATTTTTTTTACATCCGTAAGTAGCAGTAACTCGCCCTTATCAACTTTTTTTAGCGATTTTGCGTGAATGCTTGGGTTTTCCCTGATATTTGTATCCTTTGATTTGACTTCGACAAATAAATGACTGGATTGAAAGATTTCTTGGTTCAGTAGGATTCCAATTTTTGATGGCATATATTCCAGTGGGATAAAAGTGGCCGGAAGATAAAACAGGAAAAACCCGATACAAAAACCAAAACTTCCTTTGAGCATCATGAAAACAAAGTGAGGGACCGTCGTCATTCTTACCAGCAGTATGGTGGCTAAAAAGGCAATGGCTCCAAGGATCACAGGCACAATCGGGGGAACACTAATAAAATGCTGCGGATTTAAATAAAAAAGCGCCAGGGACTCGGAATCAGCAAGGATATAGCGGATATATTTGATATAGAGAAAATATAAGATACCGATACATGAAAGCGCATATATTAAGATTTCAATTTTTTGTCTCAGTTTCATGGCAAGAAAAGGGTCGATCTGAATCCCATCAATCAACTGGTTAAGGGATTCCCATTCACAACGGTAAAGCTTGATTTTCCTTTTTTTCCCTTTGGGTGTAAAACTGATAGACTTAACCAGGCCGAACGCTTTTTTGTTAATTTTATCGGCGGTATTTTCTGAAAGAAAAATTTCATTGCCCTCCCCGATTTGCTCTATCCTGGAGGCCACGTTCACCACATCGCCAAAAACATCACTGTGCTCAACAATCGCTTTTCCTGTATGTATTCCTATTCTCACCTTAAGACCGAAGTTTTTATCCTGTCTGCGGGTTTTTTGCAAAATTTGTTGAATGCCGATGGCGGCTTTTACAGCCTGCTCGGGTCTGCTGAATGAAGCCATAATGGCATCGCCAATGGTTTTGATGATTTTGCCCTTAAATTTTTTTATTACCGGAAAAATCAAACGATTATGGTAATCGACCATGAGACGGCCGTCAATATCACCCCGGGTATCCCAGTAGCGGGTGGAGTCTTCGATATCAGTAAACAGAATGGTAATCTGCTTTCTGGTGGATTTAATCTGGCGGGTAATCCTGCCACCAAACTGTTTACGCTTTTCTGCGGTCATGCATATTCTCCAGAGGTATATGTTACGATAATGTCAAAATTGAAATTTTTCAAGTATATCTAATCCAGTCGAGTATAAATTATAAGCCGCATGTGTCAAGAGGGAAAGCATAAAATAGCACCATCATATTTTAACTGAAGGGAAAAGAGACAGGTCGGTATGGGGAAGGAATTTTGCTGCGGAAAACCGGTTCATGAATTCCTGATTTACATTTAACTCGAGATAGGTGATACGATCCCTTATTTTGGCAATTTTTTCACAAGAATTATTCGAAGTCAGCAAAAGTGTTGCGCCGCCAAGGGAGCTGTTTCCCAAGGATTTATAAGCGTTTGCAGGCAAATCAGGTAACATTCCGATGGATATGGCTGAAACAGGATTGATAAATGAACCAAAGGTTCCAGCCACGAAAAAAGTTGAAAGATCACCCGGTGACATTCCCACAGAAGATGTGATGGTTTCAAGTATGGTGTACATGGCCGCCTTTGATCTTATGAGGCTGTCAAGATCTGCCTGGCTGATGGTAAGATCAGACCCGGTGGAAGATTTTTCTGCAGGAACCACCACCAAGTGCAAAATGCCGTCGATGTTTTTTATTCTGTCTTTGCACACTTCGGGGAGTAATCTCCCCCTGATATCGATCATCCCTGAAAGGAACAGGTGAGCCGCAAGGTCGATCACTCCTGACCCGCATATGCCTTTCGGCGGTTGGTTATCTATGGTATTAATTTCAAAATTTAATGTTTTCGGTTCAATACTGATTTGATCTATTACACCGGGGCCTGCCATCATTCCCATCTTCGATACGCCTCCTTCCAGCGCAGGGCCTGCTGCCCCGGCACAACCGACCAGCCAGTTTTTATTCCCCAGCACCACTTCTGCGTTTGTCCCCACGTCAACCAGAATAGCCGTATTTTCCATTTGGAACATTTCGGAAAACAGAATGCCGGCGATAAGGTCCCCTCCGAAATAGCTGCCGATATTTGGAAAAATGAAGACTCCGGCACCAGGATTCACCCTGATACCCAAATCTTTTGCCCGGAGTAGACCCGGTCTGTTGATTACCGGTATATACGGCTCACGTATTATCCAATGAGGGTTAAGACCCATAAACAGATGGGTCATGGCAGTATTGCCGGCTACTGAAATCAGGTTCACGTTATCCGGATCAAGGTTGCAGGATGCGCACAGGCTTTCGATCATGTGATTCAAACCGCTGATAATCAACTTATTAAGCTTTTCGAGACCTTCGTCATGATCGGCAAAGTGTATTCTTTCGAGTATATCAGGTCCAATGACCACCTGGGGATTTTCAAAGGAGGATTCAGCCAACACCTTTTCTGTGGCCAGGTCCAAAAGGCGCAATGAAACCCTGGAAGTGCCCAAGTCAACTGCCATTCCCGCAAAGGGTGTGGTATCCTGTAAGGATTTGATGCCGGTTAAAACCCATCTTTTTCTGTCTTTGCAAAGAACACAGCTTAAATGATACCCCCAATTTCTCAAACAGTCCGGCAATTTTTTCAATACGGCAGGGTCTATATCTATGGCATCCGTTTTTAGCTGTTCTTGCAAAACACCAAGGAGACGATCAGCATCGGCTGTATTATTTTGCAATGTCGGGGGAGGGACTGAAACGGTTTTTACCCATAGGTTGTTTTTGTTATTTGTTTCTACCCTATTCATATCAAACAACATCTATCATATCCACTTTTTATAGGCAAATACAATTCCAGTAAGATGAAATTTACTTTTTTGTTTGGCCATCGGGTCTCTGGCCCGTTTCCTGCTTCGGCAGAGTTAAAGACAAACACAGGTGTCTTCTATCATGTGGTTTTTTTGAGAGGTGAATCAATGTCATGTTGTCCTTTTAGCGCAGATTCATTTCGCTATTGGGGTTACCCGAATATTGCTTGACATATAATCGCAATTTTAATACAATGAAACGTTGTGAAAACAAGTATTTATAAATTTACCAGCTTATCTTTCATATGAAATCCATTGATTACGGGCCAGCCTTAGTATGTTTTATAGCCTACATTCTTTTTACCGGCTATAGCTTTGTAACTCCTACCGATTGCACGGGAAAAAGCATCGTTACTATAAGAGTAAAAGAAAATCAGGGAATTCGGGATATTTCGGAAAAATACTTAGACGACCCTGATCGTTGGGAAGATGTACTGCGTGCCAACAAAATTCAATCTCCTGACGAGGTTAAGCCCGGAATGCTGCTTCACATTCCAACAGGAAAAGTTTTTCAGGCAAAACGCGAGTTGGAGATCTCAGGAAAGCTCATGCAACAGGCCACCGTGGCAGGTGCAAAGATCTTTGCTCCAAAAATCATAGCCAAAGCGATACAACTAAGAGATGATGCTCTTTTAAAACAGAAGTCTGGTGATCTGCATGAATGCATTACACTTGCAAGCGCTGCAGCGACCGAGGGTAAAAAAGCACTGAAAATTTGCCTTTCGAATCAAAATGTTCCTGCACAGGCCGTTGTTCACGACCGTAAAGGCTATGTTCACAGCCGGAAACCGTCAGACAACCTGTGGAAAGATGTTTTCCGCTACGATATCCTGCACGAGGGTGAGAGAGTGCGAACGTTGTCTGAATCCTCTTGCGACATTCTTTTCAGAAACGACAGCAGGCTGCGGCTTAAAGAAAATTCCCAGGCGCTGATTCGAAAAATGCGGGCAAACCTGCTGGAGGATACAGGGGTGGCAAAGGTCAGCCTGGTTAAGGGCGATGTTTTTGCGTTGCTAGCCGCCGGTCAAAAAAAAGAAAAGTTTCAGCTGGATATACCTGGAGTAAAAACCAAAGTAGATTCCAAATATTTCTGGGTTGGTCGCGACAGGCAGGGGACCCGCTTTGCCAACTATGACGGAAAGCTGGAAATTTCATCAGCGGGAAGCAAAGTGGTACTGAAAAAAAACCAGGGATCCGTTGTGATGCATAATAAAAAACCGACATCCCCTCAGGAGCTTCTGTCAAGTCCCAGATTACTCAGTCCTGAAAGTGGTGTTAAAGTGGTTAATGCCAACATCTCTTTAACCTGGGAAAAGGTTAGCGGGGCTTATTTTTATTTACTTGAAATATCAAACAGTGTTTCATTTTCATCAATCATTTACAGCAAAGAGATTCAGTCGCCAATGGCCACGTTTCCCAAAAATCTTTCTAACGGATCTTTGCAAAACCTGTT
This sequence comes from Thermodesulfobacteriota bacterium, assembly GCA_034189135.1. NCBI lineage: Bacteria > Pseudomonadati > Thermodesulfobacteriota > Thermodesulfobacteriota bacterium. The sequence continues at coordinate 14,765 of JAXHVO010000115.1, forward strand.
TTACTGGCGTGTGACAGCTGTCTCTTCAGACAAACTGAGAGGCCAGCCCAGCCAGACACGGTTCATTCATATCCTGTATGACGATAAGCCGCCATTTCTTGTCATTCAATCTCCGGAAGAGGGTCTGCTTCTTTCCAACAACATGGTGGAAATACTGGGGATGACTGAAAATGATATTTTGGTCAGTATACAGGATCAGCCGGTTAAAATTGGGGCGAACGGGAAGTTTCGATTCAGGCAAAAATTGTCTGAAGGGGTCAACCACATCGTTGTCAAAGCAGAGGATCGTGCAGGGAATATCACCAGGCTTAAACGAAGTGTGACTTTTCTGCCGGGCCACAAGATCGATTTAACTTTTGATCCATCTTTGCAGGAGACAACGCCAGGACATTTTATCGTATCTCAACCAACAATTTCCCTGGCTGGAAAAACAAATCCGGATTGCGCCATTACAGTTACTTCGCCTGGGACTGCGGTTCCGGCAAGGGCCACTGCGGATAGTAATGGTCGGTTTCAGGTAAATCTCAAATTGACCGGCCGTCGCCAGATGTTCAACGTTAAGATAGTCTCGCCTTCCGGTGTGGAGAGGCATGCCGGTATTCACATTGAAATCGACGATAAAGCTCCGATCATACATTTTGCTGAAAAAATTCCCTCCGCTACCCGGGAAAAAAGATTGTTAGTAAAAGGGAAGGCCGGAGATGCCCAAAGATTCAATTTGAACAAACGTCCTGTTCCAATGGAGGATGGCCAATTTAACATGACGATTGAGCTGGAACCGGGCACAAACAGGTTTTCGTTTACAGCCGTCGATTTGGTTGGCAACCTATCCAGGATTGAAAAAGATGTTCTGTTTGATCCCGATCCACCCAGATTGCTGAACTATAAAATTTCTCTGGGCAAAGGCGAAGATAAAAACCAGGCAAGTGTCATGGTAAATGCTCAGGATTCAACCGGGTTTAAAAAGACAGCACCCTTTGTCGTGCAAATTGGAAAACAAAGTTACACCGGGCACATGATACTTTCAGATTCCACAGGGAGGTATATTGGGTCATTTGTGATCCCGGGAAGTGGCGGGCATGTAATAAAGTTTAAAAGCGTCACGCTGTCGGACTACCTTGGCAACAGCAGGGAATACAGGTTTTAGGGATCGGGTGACGAATTTCAGGTTACGAGTTGCGAGGTATGGGCTGCGGGGAGCGTGTTTCGAGTTATGGATAAAAAAAGATAATTTATATTTAACAACTTGCAACTCAATACCAATGATTGCTCGAGAATTTGCCTAATTTAATGACACTAACTCATAACCCGAAACCCGTAACCCGAAACGCGTGGCGATTACGATGGAACCCCATACAGGCGTAGTCAATGCCACGTCTTTGGGGTGCGAATTCTTTACTAATATTTATTGGAAGGTCTATCAAATGAACCAAAACAATTTTAATATTTCCCCATACTATGGGAAAATGACATTGATATTTGTCGTTTTATTATGGATTTTTTCATCACCGGCCTTTGGAGCTGAACCGGCATACCTGATTACTTATGGTCATGGCGCTGGTACGGTTGAAGGGGATGATGACTTTTTCCAGGTTGTTTTCATCCGGATGCCTGAGAAAATGCGAGATGCCGTATATGTTCGCATTTTTGACGCCGACTGCGGGGGTGAAGTGGATGCCAGATATCGCAAGAAATTCGATACCCGAACCGGGTTTAAGCTATTCGGGGGGAAAGGGGCATATTCAATTCCCGGAATACAAAAGCCTACACCCGCCAAACCGGATTTGTATGCAGGTTTTATGCTTGCAGATGAGGAGTTTGGTGAGGACCCTCTTTGGGACAATAGGTGGTATACTTTGGCAAAAGTTACACCTGAAGACGGTGAAAAAGTCGGTCAGTTTCGCTATTTTAAAGTTGTTATTGAAGGAAAAGAAGGTGATGACGGCAATGCTTTTCTTATTACGGTATCGAGCGAAGAGCACAGCATCACCCCTCCTGATGAAGTCGAGATTTTTACCTTTGCACCGACTATTCGCCTGCCGAGACCGGGTGTATTTTCCGAAATGCGGTTTTTCGTTCCCGAAGATGTGCACCAGATCGTGGTGCATAACTTTGATCTTTCCGGTGCAAAAATTGGTGTGGACACTGCTTTTCGTTCCAATCTGAAAGTTGGCTCTTCCGGTCAGAATGAATGGATGAAAGGAACTGTTCAACTCAAGGAAATTGAAGTCGGCCGTATGTGTGCCCTTAGGTTTGAAGGAGGGCGGGAAATGCCCAACGACGGAACATTTTATGTGACCGATAAAAACGGCAAGCTAATGCCAATGCTGGTTTCCATATATCTTCATGAACCGAATGCACGGCCCAGACCGCAAATTGATCTTGAACCGATCGATGATTGCCATACATTTGTCTTTAACGGGCTTCGTACGCTTGATCCGGAGGGAGATGCATTAAAATTTATGTGGGATTTTGGCGATGGAACCAGCGAAAAGGGCGCGCCGAGCGTCCACAGGTATGAATCGCCGGGGCGATACCAGGCAACTGTTATTGTGGAAAGTGATTCAGGTCTGATTAATAACAGTGCAATAAAACACTTTACCGTCACGGTGAACCATCCTCCCATTGCCAATGCAGGATCCGATCTGGTGGTGGCTCCGGGTGAGACATTTTCCTTGGATGCTTCTAAATCGACCGATGCTGATGGAAAGGTGGTACGTCACTACTGGGATCTTGGCGACGGTCGTAAAGCCAGAGGCAGAAAAGTCAGCCATGTTTACCGCAAACCAGGCTTGTACACCGCCAGTCTGCGGGTGGAAGATAACTCCGGCAGTTTGTGCAACTTTGCCACAGACCAGTGCAAGGTTTTTGTCAATGCTTCTCCGGAAAGCAATGCCGGTGAGGATCGGGTCGCTTCAGTGGCTGAACCGGTCCACTTCAGCGGTGTGGACAGCAGAGATACAGATGGCAAAATTGTTTCATATGATTGGAATTTAGGCGATGGGACTAAAAAAAGTGGTGTTAATATCACCCATGCGTTTCTAAAACCAGGCCTTTACAGGGTGAGACTCACTGTCACGGATGATTCAAATGCTAAAAATAAAACAGCAACAGACACCTTAACGGTTAGGGTAAACGATCCACCAATTGCCCGCGCAGGAAAGGACCGTAACGCTTCTGCTGGAGAAACCATTCGTTTTAATGCATCAGAGTCGGTGGATAAGGACGGCAAGTTAATCGAATTTTTATGGGATTTTGGTGATGGTACCAAGCAAAAAACAGATGGCAAAATAAAAACCATCACGCACAGCTATTTAGGCCCCGGGAAATACATGGTCACATTAACCGTGAGGGACGATTCCGGGTCCAGGGCTGATACCGGTCAGGATACCGTTTTGGTTAATATTAACCATCCACCCGTGGCTGTGGCCGGTCCTGATCAGCAGGTTAAAGCCAGAGAAGTGACGTTCGATGCTTCCGGCTCCCATGATCCTGATGGTGAACTTATTAAATATTTATGGGATTTTGGAGACGGAAAGACAGGAAAAGGCGTTTCAGTTCGCCATACGTATCGAAATCCAGGCAAATACGCCGTGGGGCTGACCGTGGTAGACGATTCGAAGACATCCACCAGCCGAGCCTCTGACGAAATGACAGTCACAGTAAATCATCTGCCAATAGCCGATGCCGGCAGAGATCGGGTGGGTATGACCGGACAGGTGTTTACATTCGACGGCAGCGCTTCGGTGGATCCGGATGGTGCGGTTATTAAATATGTATGGGACTTCGGCGATGGTGCCATTAATGAAGGCATCCAAGTCACTCACAGCTACTCTAGCCCGGGGAAATACAACGTACTATTGACCGTTTACGATAATTTTAAAAAAGAGGGCGGGGTCGGATTTGATGAAACCGTGATAACCATAAACCGGCCCCCTGTGGCGGTTGCCGGCGATGATCTTCACATCGCACCTGGTGAAAAAGTTTTGTTTGATGGAAGCCGGTCATACGATCCCGACGGAAAAATTGTTTCTTATCAATGGGACTTCAGCGATAAAATAGAGACTGGTAAATCAACCAAAGCATTTCAGTCCGCCAAAGTTCGGCGCAGTTTTGATACATCAGGGACATACAGTGCCATTTTAACGGTCGTTGATAATTGCCGTGTGGAAAATTCGACCTCACAGGATAAAGTATCTATAAAGATCAACCACCGTCCCCGGGCAAATGCCGGGAAAAACATTCATACGCCTGAAAGAACCGTTTTACTGGACGGATCAGCCTCCAGTGATGCAGATGGTGATCCTTTGACTTATATCTGGAATTTTGGCGATGGAACACCGTTGCGGGAAGGTGCAAGGATTTTTCATACTTTTGCCAAGGGAGGAAATTATCCGGTTATTCTGACTGTTGACGACGGAACCGGATTGTCTAACGCTCGATCCACCTCCTCTATTTCTGTTAAAGTGAACGACGCGCCTGTGGCAAACGCAGGTGAAAACAGGAAGGCATGCGCCGGAAAAGTCGTCATTTTTGATGGTAGTTCTTCAATAGATCCTGAAGGCGGTCTTATGAAATACCACTGGGACTTTGGAGACGGATCGACCGCCGAAGGGGTTAATCCAACCAAGACATACGATAGGGGCGGAGTTTATCTGGTCACCCTGACAGTCACAGATGATTCCGGATTGAAAGAGGGGAGTACAGGCAGAGATCAAATAGTGGTTACGGTGGTTGAATCACCGGTGGCCGAAGCAGGACCCGATCAAACCGCATGTGCTGGCTTTCCCATTCGATTTAACGGTACTAAATCAAAGGATGTTGATGGCCTGGTAAACAGTTTTCTATGGGATTTCGGCGACGGCGCTGTGGGCGGCGGTGCCAATCCGACCCATGTTTATGCCGAGGCAGGTACATACAAGGTGAGGCTGACCATCACCGGCGATCGCATAGGTGATTGCAATAATACGGATAGCGATGAGATGATGGTGGTGATTCATGAAGCCCCGGTGGCTGAATTTACATGCCCGGCATCTGCCCCGGTGGGAAGGCCGATAACCCTTGATGCCCAGCAGTCAACAGTCCGCAGCGGAAATGTTATACAATACCACTGGGATTTTGGAGATAGAACTCACGGGGAAGGCGAGAAGGCAGAACATATCTATACGGAATACGGGTACTATGTTGTCAAACTAACGGTAACTGCCGATACTGAAACGGATTGTAACCAAACGACCAAACAAAAAACAATAAGCATTAATGCACCACCGGTTGCAGAGGCGATTTCGGACGGGTTGGAACGACCGGAAAAAAATGACCGTTTGGTAGGGGTGAATCAAATTGTCACTTTTAACGGTTCTTCCTCTCGCGATCCCGACGGTGTCATCGCTGATTTTGATTGGGATTTCGGTGATGGGAATAGGGACAGAGGCGTGCTGGTCAGACATCAATATAAAAAGGGAGGCAGCTATAAAGTGGTTTTACGCGTTACCGACAATACCAAGATGCCCAATAAAAGCTCAACCGACACTCTGACTATCTCTGTAAATGAGACACCCCTGCCGGTTATAAAAACAAAAAAAATGCTTTGTGCGGGGGAAGAGGTATTGCTGAGTGCAAGTGGTTCTTATGATCCTGACGGTGAGATTGCCGGCTACACCTGGCATTTTGGTGATATGAGTCCTCCTCAACCGGGAAAAGAAGTCAGGCACACTTACCCTCTTCCGGGAAATTATACGGCAACCTTGGAGGTGGATGACGGCAGCTCCGTGAGAAACAGTCTGGCACAAACATCGGTGATTATTAAGGTCAATGAGCCTCCGGTTGCCAATGCTGGATTAGACCAAATCGTGTCGCCCGGTGAAAAGGTCTTATTTAACGGATCAGCAACCAAGGACCGTGACGGCTACATCAAGTCGTATCGCTGGGATTTTGGTGACGGAAGCACAGCCAAAGGGGCAAAACCAACCCATAGGTATAAAAATCCTGGTAAATACCGGGTAAAACTTGTTGCCATGGATAATTCCGAAACCAATTGCAACACGTCTGAAGATATCGTAAATATTCGGGTAAACGCTCCGCCAGTGGCTGTCATTAAGAGCGGGCTTGAAAAAGTTTCCCATGGAGTATATAATGCAATTGTTTTTGATGCCACCGGATCATACGATCTGGATAACGATCCGTTAACTTATTCCTGGAAATTCGGCGATGGTCAGAGCGCTCAAGGGCCAAAGGTCACCCATCGTTTTAAAAAACCAGGGAAATACACGGTTAAATTAAGCGTTGATGACGGTTCAAGACTCAAATCAAGTGTGAATCATGATGAAGTTGTCATTAAAGTTAAATAAGGGGAGTCAGCGAGCCGTTGGCGACTTGTAAATAGAAAACAGAAATCCGTAGTGAATGAAACGGGATTACAACTTGAGTGTATAGCAAAATGTTCGATTCAGTTTCACCAAAACGATACCTAGACAAATGTTCGACGTTTAATGAACGCGTTACTCCATAGTATGAAAGGATATCATGTATATACGATTCTGGGGAGTACGAGGGTCCATAGCAACTCCCCTTACAAACGCCGAGCTGGAAAAAAAAATTAAAACAGCGGTGAAACTGGCCATAAAAGCAGGTATTACTGACACCGTGCAAGTGCCAGATTTTTTACAAAAATTGCCCCTGCATATCCGCAGGACAGTTGGAGGGGACACGGCCTGTGTGGAGATACAGGCTGGAGGTAAAATCCTTATTCTTGATGCGGGCACAGGCTTTCGTCGTCTGGGTTTGGACCTGATCAAAAGATCCGGGGGAAATCCAATTGAAGCTCATATTTTAATGACACACACTCACTGGGATCATATCAGTGGAATTCCTTTCTTTGTTCCGGCTTTTTCCGCTAAAAATAATCTTACTTTTTACAGTCCGTTTCCAGGACTTAAAGAGCGCCTTGCAAGGCAGCAAAATTTTGAGTACTTTCCAGCACCATTATCGCAAACTTTTCAATTCGTTCGCTTGAATGAGAATGCGTCATTTCATATAGGTGATATTAAAATTGAAAATATCCCCCTTATCCATCCCGGAGGAATTTACAGCTATCGAATTACTCATGGTAATAAAACGATCGTATACGCCACAGATTCCGAGTATAAAAAACTATCCCCCAATGCACTTAAACCTTTTACTGATTTTTTCCATGGTACAGACATACTGATATTTGATGCCCAGTATACAATGCTGGAAAATGTTGAAAAGGAAGACTGGGGCCACAGTAATGTATTTACAGGGATAGACATGGCTATTGAAGCTGAAGTGAAAAAACTTGTATTCATCCACCATGAACCCGGCTATAATGATGAGAAATTATATAAAATATTTTTAAAAGCAAAAGAGTATGTTGATATTAATCAGCCCAAAGTACCTCTTAAGCTCATACTCGCCTCCGAAGGGCTAAGCATGACTGTATAGGGATTCGAGCCAAAATAAATACACCAGTTTATTTGACCAATTGGGATCAATGGCTAAAATGCTTCAGTCGTTACATGGTTCATTGAGAAAAATGTAAACGGTTACCGGGCTTTTGACTTTTGGGTGACGAAAGGAAAAAGATGAAAATAGAAGAGACCTTACAACAGGATGTATCGTGCATTAACCTTAATGGACGATTTGATGCCAACACCAGCGATGCGGTGGAAAATTTTATACGGGAAAGAATCGAAAAAGGTCGCAGCCAGTTTGTATTGAATATGAAAAATGTATCGTTTATATCCAGTGCCGGTTTACGCGTTGTTATTATCATTGCTAGGGAACTGAGAAATGAATATCAGGGAGATTTGCATATCGCAGCGCTTCAGCCTTCTGTGAACAGAGTGTTTGAGATATCCGGGCTAAATAATATCCTTAAAATGTTTGACGATGAACAGGCAGCGGGCGAAGCTTTTTCCAAATAGACCGGGCGTTAATAAACATAAGCGATTTTGTGAGGAAACATGAAACAGACATATGACTTTCCGGCTGATACTGCTGTTTTGGAAAAAATAGGCAAGCTGGCAACCGATGCGGGAGGTAATGCCGGGTTTGATGATATTGAAATCGGAGATATCCAGCTTGCTCTTGATGAAGTTTGTACCAATACGATTATTCACGGACTTAAAAGCGATCCATCCAGAACCTTCCAAATGGTACTTCAGTGGGATCCCGGTGCAATCGAGATCCAGATTCATGAATCCGGGGAGCCTTTTGATCCACTGGATTTTGACGATCCGAATCTGGAAAATATTATGGAACAGCAGACCGAGGGTGGCCTGGGACTCTATTTCCTGCGGGAACTTATGGATGAAGCGGACTTTCGGGTTGGACAGGATGGAACAAAAACATGGCGCATTGTAAAAAAGAAAGCTTCTCCGAAAAATCAAATACTGTAGCCTAGAAATATTTAGTTGCACTCCTCATCAAACATCCCCACATGACCTGACGATTATTATTCCAAGCGGATCCGAAGATGAAATGCTTTCTGGTCGGTTAATTAAAACAGATACTCAAGATTGGTAGTTTATACTGTTTCTAAAAATATATTCCGTTTTTAACGATGAAAAACTCGTATATAAGAAATCGTAAAGAAAGAACCAGATATCTTTATTATAATTAATTTCGGTATGACAACGACTACAATCAATTAGCCATATTGCGCTTAAGTTCTTTCTTAACGATTTCTAATACACTCAGACAGTTTCCTCATTTAAAACGGAACATATTTTTGAGAATTACTATAAAGACGAATGCACTCCGAATTTTAGGCATGTTTAATCTTACATTAATGTAATTAATTGGGTAAAAAAATTACATTAATGTAAGACAGCAACATTATTCCCAACCTGCATGATTATCATATCCTATTGCTTTAATTAATAAATATTTTTTTTCCCGGTTTTGGCATATCCATTGCAGATAGATACTACATTAAAATATTTTAAAAGGAAAAATTGCATAACAGCAAATGCATTACAAAGCCTCAGTCATATTGAAAGAAAAAATCGGGCAGTTAATCTCAGATCTTAGGGAAGAAAATACCCTTTCTTTTCTAAAAGGGCATTCGCAAATTTTGGACGAATACTTGCAAACCGGTTTTGCCACAAGCATGGTCGGCCCAAGCATTGACCTGGCAAAAAATCCGTATGCATTCATTGCTCTTGGAGGATATGGCCGTCAGGAGCAATGTGTTTATTCCGATGTCGATCTTCTTTTTCTTTTTAAAGAAAGTGTACCGGTGGAAGCCGAGAGTCTTATCCGTGAAATCGTTTATCCACTGTGGGATATCGGTCTGGATGTCGGTTATGCCACCCGTTCAATAAAGGAGTGTTTAACCCTTGCTCGAAATGATTTTGCAGTTTTGACATCTTTATTGGATGCGCGTTTTATTTGCGGAATGTCTCCTTTATATTCAAAGCTAATGCAGCAGCTGAGGAAAAAAATCATCAAAAAAGATCATCAAAAAATCATTGACCGGCTGGTGGAAAGCAGCAATGAACGCCATATTCGTTTCGGAGACTCTACCTATCGCCTCGAGCCCAACCTGAAGGAAGGACAAGGAGGCTTGAGAGATTATCATACCATACTGTGGCTATCCAGGGTAGAATTTCAACTCAAACAGCCGAGAGATCTTGAGTATGATGGCCGACTCTCCCATGAAGAGTTTAAGGAGCTCACCGAAGCTCTTTCATTTATCTGGAATGTGCGAAATCGGCTCCACTTGTTGGCAGGCAGGAAATGCGATCAACTTCATTTCGAAAATCAGATTTCGCTGGCCGAAAAACTTAAATATAAAATATCAAACGGGCAGCAACCGGTTGAAAGACTTCTGGGCCGGCTTCATCGCATGATGGATTTTATAAAACAGCAACACCTGATGTTTCTTTACGAACTCGGATATAGGGCCGGTAGAAAAACCAGAAAGCGACTAGCAAAGGAGTCTAAGGTAAATGGAATAGAAGTTATAAGGGATATGCTGAACTATACTTCCTCAGAAAAAATCTTAAGCTCACCTAATCTACTGCTTTTCATATTCGAAGAAAGTATGCGGTTGGAAATCCCTCTGAGTCATGAAGCCAAACGAATGGTAAAGGAATTCGGCTATCTTGTCGACACCGACTTCAGAACTTCGGTTTTCAATGTTAAAATTTTTGAACGTATTTTATTAACGCCTGCTCCTGCTTTCAATGTTCTAAAAGAAATGCTCAGCACCGGCTTTTTGGTCCGCTTTATTCCTGAATTTGATCGGATTGTTAACCGGATCCAGTATGATGAGTATCACCTCTTTCCTGTGGATAAGCATTTACTTCGGACCGTGCAGATAGTTAAAAATTTTGCCGCCGGTGGTGATGCCACAGATCCTTTATGTATCGATTTGTATAAAGAACTTAAAAGCAAAAGGCTTTTGCTGTGGGCGGCTTTGCTTCACGATATCGGAAAGGGGGACCTGACAGCCGATCATTCCAAAAGCGGAGCTGGAATTGCTAAAAAAATACTTTCGGAGAAAGGATTTAAATCAAAGGACATTGAAACAGTATCCTTTTTAATTGAAAGGCACCTGTTTTTAATTAAAACAGCCACAAGAAGAGATATCCACGACGAGGAGACATCCATTTTTTGCGCAACAACGGTAAAGGAGATTGATCGCCTGAAAATGCTATATCTTTTGACTGTTGCCGATTCCATGGCAACAGGACCCAAAGCGTGGAATGACTGGACGCAAACCTTGCTCAGGGATTTTTTTCTTAAGGTGTTAAATGTCCTTGAAAAAGGAGAGTTGGCAAGCCGAAAAGCGGTTAAAGTCATGGAAATGAAGAAATCTCAGCTTCTCAGTGAGGAATCGCTACCGGAAAGCAAAAAGGATTTGGAAGAACTCTTTAACGTCTTTTCGCCGAGATATCTTTTGTACGCTGATACAGGGCAGATCACGGAAGATATAAGGCTTTATAAAAGTCTTGGGGAGAAAGAGTTTGTCTGGGACATAACAAAATCAGCCGATGCAAACACACGGGTGGTCAAAATTTGCGCCAAAGACCGGCCAGGAATCTTTTCAAAGATTTCAGGTGTGTTCACTTTAAACAGCATCGATATTATTGATGCACAAATTTTCACCTGGAGAAACCGGATTGCACTGGATATCTTCACTGTCAAACCACCTTTGGAGCAGCTTTTTGAAGATGAACGCTGGAAGCGGGTGGGAAAAAATCTTCAATCAGCATTGTCAGAAGATCTCGATCTTACAAAGTCCCTTAGCGAAAAAATGGCGGCATACAAATCTTTGAAAACCTTGGGATTTATAAGGCCGCATCGAATCGTCGTTGATAATGACAGTTCCAGCTTTTTTACCATTGTTGAGGTGTTTGCATATGACTTTCCCGGACTCCTTTTCACTATTACGGATGCCCTTTTCAGCTGCAAGCTCGATATCTGGGTGGCAAAAATAGCCACCAAGGTGGACCAGGTAGTAGATGTTTTTTATGTCAGGGATTTTGACGGTCAGAAGGTCGATTCGTCTGACCATGTGGATGAAATAAAAGCAGCCATAGAAAAAAGACTTCCGCCAATAGCTTCATAACAGAAGGCTTACGGAGCACATTCATGAAAGTAGGGAGAGGGTGGATTGAAGGATAATGTTATTTTTGACACGATGTAAGCGGTAAAATCTATTAAACCTAACAATAAATACGGGAGAAATATCTAACATGAAATTTAAAAAAATTATTTTAACGGTGAATATCTTATTGGCACCTTTTTCATCAGCCTTTGCGGCTGATATGTTAAATTCAGGTGACACTGCATGGATTATCGTGGCCACAGCTCTGGTTATGGTGATGACACCGGCGGGTCTGGCGCTCTTCTATGGCGGAATGTCACGGTACAAAAACCTTCTCAATACAATTGCAATGACTTTTGTTGCCTATTGTCTCGCGAGTGTGATCTGGATGATGTGGGGCTATACCCTGGCATTTGGCTCTGATAAAGGAGGGGTAATAGGTGGTCTGGAAAATCTGTTTTTAGCCGGAGTCGGTGTGAACAGCCTTACCGGTTCTATTCCGACATATGTCTTTTTACTTTTTCAGATGACGTTTGCCTGTATTACTGTGGCCCTTGTTCTTGGTTCTATTGTTGACAGAATGAAATTTTCTTCGTGGATTGTTTTCACTGTTTTGTGGATCACCTTCATTTATTGCCCCATTGCCCACTGGGTGTGGGGTGGCGGCTGGATGGGGAAAATGGGCGCGCTTGATTTTGCCGGCGGGACGGTGGTGCATATCAATGCCGGTGTGGCCGGCCTCGTTCTTTCCTTAGTTGTAGGCAAGCGGATCGGATATGGTAAAGAAGCAATGTTTCCCTCTAGTATCGTGTTCACCGGTTTGGGTGCGGCGCTTCTCTGGTTTGGATGGTTCGGCTTTAATGCTGGCAGTCAGCTTGCCGCGGACGGCGTTGCCGGGTCCGCTTTCTTGGTTACCAACACTTCTGCTTCCATGGCCGCCCTGTCCTGGATGTTTACAGAATGGCTGGTAAATAAAAAACCGACCGTACTTGGAATGGCATCCGGAGTGGTTGCCGGGCTGGTTGCAATCACACCTGCAGCAGGGTTTGTCAACTTGTCCGCATCGATTGTTATCGGACTCGTTGCTGGAGTTCTTGGTTTTTATTCTGTTGCGGTACTCAAGCAAAAAATGGGTTATGATGATTCTTTAGATGCATTCGGCGTTCACGGCGTATGTGGTATTTGGGGTGCTCTTGCAACCGGAATTTTTGCCAATCCGGCAATAACCGAAGGAGCAAAGGGTCTGATTTATGGGAACCCGAAACAGCTTTGGATCCAGTTTGTTTCCATAGTTGCCACAGCGGTTTTCACAGCTGTCGGAACCATCATTGTAATATATGTGACAAAATTAATCACCAGCGGCTTAAGAGTAGAAGAGGAAAGCGAAATAATGGGTTTGGACAGCTCCATACATGGTGAGAGAGGGTTTGAAATACAGGAAGTATAAAAGCTCATTATATAGATAGATTAAAATTGCGATTACAAGGCAGGAGGACAGATTATGAAAAAAATTGAGGCGGTTATCAAACCATTTAAACTGGATGATGTCAAAGAGGCTTTAAATGAAATAGGCATCCAGGGGATGACTATTTCTGAAGTGAAAGGATACGGAAGACAAAAGGGACACAAGGAGATATACCGTGGTGCAGAGTATGTGGTGGATTTTATTCCCAAGATAAAGATCGAAATCGTTGTCGAAGCCGACAGAGTAGATGAAATTGTAGATAAAATCCGCGATGCGGCCAACACCGGCAAAATAGGTGATGGAAAGATCTTCGTAGTTTCAATTGAACAGGCGATAAGGGTGCGGACCGGAGAAAAAGGGGAAGATGCCATTTGATTTACTACTTACGTAGTTAGTCTGAAGCTGTTTAGGTTGAAGGGGTCAGTAAAGCACGATTGCAGTACTTTAACAGAATGTGATTCTTACATGAAACATGTCTTTAAAATGTGCTTTTTCTACCAGTCTTCAGCCTTCAACCTAAATGCCTATGCAATTACAATAATTTATTAAAGGAGAAATATTATTATGACAGCAAAACAAGTATTAGACATGGTTAAAGAAAAGGATATCAGGGTTGTTGATATCCGCTTTATGGATTTTCCGGGTGTATGGCAGCATTTTACAGTTCCTGTCAGCGAACTGGAAGAGGCGAGTTTTGAAGACGGATTCGGTTTTGACGGGTCGAGTATCCGTGGGTGGCAGCCGATTCACGCCAGTGATATGCTGGTAGTTCCTGATGCTTCTACTGCACAAATAGATCCTTTTTTCAAAGAGCAGACTCTCGTGCTGATAGGCAATATTGTTGATCCGGTGACGAGAGAGTCATACTCTCGTGATCCACGGTACATTACCCAAAAGGCCGAAACCTATCTGAAGAGCACCGGAATTGGTGACACCGCATATTTTGGTCCTGAAGCGGAGTTTTTTATCTTTGATAATATCCGGTTCGAGTCATCAAGCAACAGTTCTTTTTATGAAATTGATTCCATCGAAGGGGTCTGGAATACAGGCAGAGATGAAGATCCCAACCTGGGTTACAAGCCCAGGCACAAAGAAGGCTATTTCCCGGTTCCTCCCATGGATAAATTTCAGGATCTGAGAACAGAGATGGTGCTGGTTTTAGAGAGCCTGGGCATCGATGTTGAATGCCAGCACCACGAGGTTGCTACCGCCGGCCAGGCGGAAATTGATATGCGCTTTAAGCCGTTACTTCAGATGGCGGATCAGCTGATGTGGTTCAAATATGTTTTGAAAAACGTTGCCCATCGTCACAATCGTACCGTTACTTTCATGCCGAAACCGTTGTTTGAAGACAACGGAACAGGTATGCATACACATATAAGCATTTGGAATTCAGATAAACCGCTTTTCGCCGGAGATCAATATGCCGGAGTATCTCAGGAAGCTTTATACGCCATTGGTGGAATTTTAAAGCACTGCAAGGCCCTTTGTGCCTTTACAAATCCCACCACCAACTCATACAAGAGGCTTGTTCCCGGTTTTGAAGCACCGGTAAATCTGGCCTATTCAAGTCGCAATCGAAGTGCGGCAATCCGAATTCCCATGTATTCAGCGTCCCCCAAGGCAAAACGGATAGAGTTCAGAACGCCGGATCCCTCCTGTAATGGCTACCTGGCATTTTCCGCTATGCTTATGGCTGTTATAGACGGTATTCAGAACAAGATGGATCCCGGTGAGCCTCTTGATAAAAACATATACGATCTTCCACCTGAAGAGCTGGCTGAAGTCGAATCCGCTCCCGGCTCACTGGACGAATCGCTTAATGCATTAAAAGAAGACCACCAGTTTCTGTTAAAAGGGGATGTTTTCACTCAGGATGCTATCGACATGTGGATTGAATACAAAACGGAAAACGAAGTCAATCCGGTGAAACTCAGACCTCATCCCCACGAGTTTTTCCTCTATTTTGATATATAGTTTGTCATCAAAGGGTTTAGCCCTCCGTAATTTCGGAGGGCTGATTGCTTTTGACAACATGATTTGTTATCAATTTATAGTAAGGGTTTTTATTCATATCACTTTTTCTATTATACCATTGATTCAAATGACTCTATTGAGAATCGAGGCTTTTTAACCATAACGTTAAACCAAAAGCCAGCTATATAGAAGTGGAAAATAGCTTTCAAACCTATTTGCTATGTGCGGAATAGCGGGAATAATTAATTTTAGCTCTAAAGAAGACATGCAGGATTTACTCAGGCGCATGATCGGTCTTCTCCACCACCGGGGTCCGGATGCTTCCGGCATATATGTCGACAGTAACGCCGGGTTGGCCCATGCAAGATTGAGTATCATAGATCTTAGCGGCGGTGTTCAGCCGATTTATAATGAAGATCAATCTGTGTGGATCGTGTTTAACGGTGAAATATTCAACTACCCTGAACTCCGTGAAGGTTTAATTTTACGGGGTCATCGGTTTTACACTCAAACCGATACTGAAGTCATGGTGCACCTGTACGAAGAACAGGGCCCGGAAATGATTAAGAATCTGAATGGCCAGTTTGCCTTTGCTCTGTGGGACCAAAAAAAGAAAAACCTGATGCTGGGGCGTGACCGCATGGGCATTCGGCCTCTTTTCTATCATCAAAGAAATGGCCGGCTGGTATTCGGTTCTGAAATAAAGGCATTGTTTGCAGATCCGTTGATTCCTCGAAAGCTTGATACCCAAACGCTTTCAGATATATTTACCTGCTGGACGCCGGTGAATTTTTCCACCCCCTTTGAGGATATTAAACAGGTTCCCCCCGGCCATTATGCCATGTTCGGCAAAAAGGGTTTCAACATCCATCGCTATTGGAAATTATCTTTCAACAGTCAAAATGACGAGAACCCTGATAAGCGGTCCCTTTCAGAATGGACTGAAGAATTAAAAGATCTGCTTCGTGATTCTGCCCGTATCAGGCTGCGCGCAGATGTTCCTGTGGGAGCTTATCTAAGCGGCGGGCTTGACAGCACCTATACCAGTGCGCTGGTAAAGCAAAATTTCAATAATTTGCTTCGGACTTTCTCAGTAAGCTTTACGGACAGCCGTTTTGATGAAACCTCTTTTCAGAAAACTGCGGTTAAAGCTCTCAAAACCGAACACCGGGATATCAGGTGTTCAGAAAAAGATATCGGAGATGTGTTCCCTCAGGTGATCTGGCATACGGAAGCCCCGATATTAAGGACGGCTCCGGCGCCGCTTTATCATCTTTCAAAACTGGTAAGGGAAAACAACTTCAAGGTAGTACTAACAGGTGAAGGGGCTGATGAAATATTTGCCGGTTATAATATCTTTAAAGAAGACAGGGTGCGCAGGTTTTGGGCGCGAAATCCTGATTCCGTCATGCGGCCAATGCTCCTTGAAAGGCTTTATCCTTATATTTTTGCCCGACAAAAAGAAAAGGCAAAAGCATTCTTGGAAGGATTCTTCAAAAGGGGTCTTTTAGAAACCGACTCGCCCGCTTATTCGCACTTGCTCAGGTGGGAAAATACTTCCAGACTTAAAAATTTTTTTTCTGCTGAGTTACAAAAGGAAACAGATAGTCTCAACAGTTTTTTTGATCGGTTTGTTTCAACGTTGCCCTCGGGTTTTATGTCATGGCATCCTTTATCAAGAGCGCAGTACACGGAGGTCAGTCTTTTCCTTTCAAACTATCTTTTGTCTTCCCAGGGAGATCGCATGGCCATGGCAAATTCTGTTGAAGGGCGCTATCCGTTTCTCGACCATCGCGTGGTAGAGTTTGCCACACGGGTGCCGCCAGCTTACAGAATGAACGGGCTCAAAGAAAAATTCATTTTAAAACAGGCAGCTCGCGGGATTATACCCACTGAATTAATTGACAGACCAAAACAGCCGTATCGTGCCCCCATAAGCAAGTGCTTTTTTCAGGATCAGCCTGTAGATTATGTAGAGGACTTGCTTTGTGAAAGCGCCATCAGGAAAAACGGCTACTTCGACCCTAAAAAAGTATCACACCTAACAGCGAAATGCCGAGATAAGGACGGGCAGATTTTAAGTGAACGAGAGAATATGGCGCTGGTAGGAATTCTTTCAACACAGCTTTTAGATCACCAGTTTATAGGAAGCTTTCAGGCTTTTCCGGTTCAAAAGTTGCAGGATGTTAAAATCTTTAACCTTTCAGATTAATGACGTTAAAAATTATCAATCGAAATGATTTTTACTTCTTATCGCAGGCTTACTCGTTGCGCATGGTTTAACCACTCTCAATTTTACTTTTTTTTATTATTAAGAAAAAGCAAAATCCGAGTGCGGCCATGACTGCATTGATGCTGAATGCAATGCTGTAGCTTCCGGTGATATCTCGCAGCATACCGCATGCCCAGTGCGCCAGTATTGCACCCATTCCGTAAAAAGGGGTCCAGGCACCGATAACGGTTCCCATGAGGTCTCTGGGAAAATAGTCACCGGCACATGCCCCGTAAATGGGAAATGTGACCCCATAGAAAACCGCTAAAATGCCCACTAGAATATACAGAATAATCCAGGATTGACTGACAAACAAAATTCCGGTCAATGCAATGGTTATGACAAAATTGGAAATGAGAATGGTTTTTTTTCGCCCCAGATAATCCGAAAGAGGCAGAATGGTCAATACTCCTATAATTTGACAAACACCATGAATGGTGGCTAGAAAACTGGCCTTGGAAAGGGGCAACCCCATTTCATATTTGGCAAAGTCCACCATGAAAGTGGTAATGCCGTAGAGGCTGTAAGCGATGCAAAAATAAGACAAGCCGATCATCCAAAACGGTTTTTGCTTTAATACCTTTTCTATAAATGAGACTTTTTCTGTTCGCACGACTTTTGCTGAATCAACTCTTTTCGTCTGCCCCCAAGGTTCAAAGCCGGCGGACTCGGGGTTGCTTCTTAGCAACAAGCTGTTAAAGAGGAACATCACCAGGGCGGCTGCTCCGAGAAAATACCAGGCAAAGCGCCAGTTAAACTGCTGGACAATCCAGGGGAATGCGGCTCCCATGGTTCCGAATCCCAATCCGTATCCGGTAGAAATGATTCCCAGCGCGAGTCCCCTTTTTTTAGGGCTGAACCAGCGCTGAACAACGGTAATCACGGGTGTCCACATACCGGTGGCACCAAGACCCACGATAGCGTAAAAAATACAGGCATCAGGCAGGCTGCGGACGGTACCCATCAGTAATACTCCTGTTCCCAGAATCAGTGAGCAAACGGCAATCACCCGGCGGGCTCCCATCTTGTCGGTGAGAAACCCGGTGAAAGGCGTCAATGCAAGGTACACAAAAAGATAGGCATTGTAAATGGAACCGCCTGCCGTGCGGCTGAATTCGAGATCACGAATCATCTCCGGCAGGACCACTCCATAACCGAGCCGAATGGAATAATTAATGAACAGGTTGCAAAAACAGACGGCCAGAATCAACCAGGCCCAGTGTATTCGATAGGTTTTTTCTGTTTCAGTCAGATTTGACAAAAAGGTGAGTCCTTTCTAAATGGTTTAGCAACGGAAACATATTTATCACAACTACTATAATGGATTCGTAACCACACGCGGTTTTCCATACAGAATATACGCCGCGTTAACATAGTAATACAGGTTTATATTTCAAGGGTTAGCGGGTGTCAATTAGAAACAAGACCTAAATAAGCTCTAGTTACATGAATGCCCGGTGAAGAAGCTTTGCGCTAAATAGCAGGAGCACAACTCCGAAGATGATGCGAATGGTTCTGCCTTTAAGTTTTTCCGACATAATGCGTGAGCCGATCTGGCCTCCGGCAAAAGAAAATAGCGCTGCCAGTAAAACAAATTTCCAGTCGATTTCTCCTATGGACACATGGGTGACAAACCCGGTGAAAGAAGAAAAACAAACGATAAACATAGATGTTGCAGCCGCACTCTTGGTAGGAATGCCGAGAAAGTAGATAAGGAGGGGTACTATAAATACGCCGCCGCCAATTCCAAACAGTCCTGCCATAACACCGATCACCAGTCCGATGAGGCCTCCACCAATAATTTTTCTAAGCCGACTCACGCCTTGGTGACGGCTTTTCACCTGTTTGGAAAAAAGCATCCTTAATGCAGCGAGAAAAATCACTATAGCCATTATCCCCAGGAAAAGCCTTAAATTAATGTGGTGGGTGGTTAACGCTCCAAGTGGTGCGCCCAAAGACGAGGTGATGATCAAAGGAAGGGAAACCGGAAAATCGACCATCTTTTTTTGGATGTAGACATAGGTGGCCGAAGCTGCGGCAATTCCGTTTAAGAAAAGGGAGGCCGAAACAGCCATGGTTTTGGGGAAATCGAGCAATATAAAAAGGGGAGAGAATATCAGCCCTCCTCCCAGACCCACCATGGTCAGGATAAAGGAAGAGAGGAAAATAACAAAAAGTAAAACAACAAAATTCATCAATCAGTTCCTAGGTGGCAAACCTGCCGTCATCTTGAGTATTTTTGACTTTATTCGCTTTTTTCTCAATCCATCCAATCCGGTCCGCTTTTCTTATATCAAACTCAGGGATATACGGTTTGATATCCAACAGGGGAGTCTGGTCCACCACATCGATATCTTCTATATGAAGCACCGCGTCGTTTATCCTGACAAGACGTACAACCGATACTCCTATGGGATTGGGTCGTGCCGGGGCTCTGGTGGCAAACAGGCCGTGAAGCTGATTATCTAAAAAGGGCTTTACTTTTAACTTATACTCTTTTGCCAGATGAAAAAGGTAAATTAGTATGATATGGGAAAACCCTTCAAGATCTGCAAGACCTTCAGCATACTCTGAAAATACTTCAACTTCAGCCTTCATCCCGCCAGACCCGGCCGGCTGGATCGGCGTTCCCGCAGGTGTTTTAAAGGGAGTGCGTATTCTTCCGATCGGTGTATATTCTATTTTTTTCAACGTTTATTTCCTGAAAGGTTCGGCTTTCATCCCGTAACGACGCATAATTTGTTGAAGTGCCTGACGTTCAAGTCCGCAAAGTCGTGCAGCCTGTGTCACATTTCCTTTGCTGGTTGTCAAAAGGTTGCCGATAAAATCGGCGTTAAACTGCTTTAACACCTGTTCTTTTGCATCTTTATATGAGACATCTTGAAAGGTTCTTCCGGTGAAAGCGTTGTTTTTGGTAATCTTTGTAAAGCCAACATCACGGGGTGTAATTTCGTCGGTGCTGGAAAATAATATGCCTTGCATAATAAGATTTTCCATTTCTCTGACATTCCCCTCCCAGGTCTGCTGCATAAAAATCTCCATGAGTTCCGTGGATATTTTATTCACCGATTTTTCCATTTTTTTGCTGTGCTTTTCCAGCAGGTGATTGGCGATAAGGGGGATATCCTCTCGATGTTTTCTGAGCGGAGGCAACTCCAAAGGAAGTACATTCAGTCTATAAAAAAAATCCTGCCTGAACTCGGTATTTTTTATCTTTTTCTCAAGATTCCGGTTGGTAGAAGAGATGATGCGCACATCCACCTCAAAGGTTCTGGTATCGCCTAAAGGTTTAATCTCTTTTTCCTGCAAGACCCGAAGCAGTTTAGTTTGGATGGTGGGGCTGATATCCCCAATTTCATCAAGGAATATGGTTCCCCTGTGGGCCGCCTGGAAAAGACCTGTTTTATTATGGGTGGCATGGGTGAACGCTCCCTTTTTATAGCCAAAAAGCTCACTTTCAAGTATGTTTTCCGGTACCGTTGGGCAATTAACCGCAATAAAAGGTCCTGATCGGCGATTACTTAATGAGTGTATGGCTCTGGCGGAAAGGTCTTTTCCTGTCCCTGATTCACCGGTGATAAGAACCGTCAGATCTGTTTTTGCCACCATCCGAATGGTCTCATACACCCGTTGCATTTTTGTACTCTTACCTACCAGATTTTGAAACACATCACCTTCGCGGCATTCTTTCTGGAGTCTGATGTTTTCCATAAGCAGGCTGCTTCTTTCCAGAGCTTTTTCCAGCCGCAGCACAAGCGCATCATGATCAAAGGGCTTGGTAATAAAATCATAAGCACTTCTTTTCATGGCCTTGACAGCCATTTCTATATCGCCGTGGCCGGTCATCATTACCACCGTAAGATCAGGATTTTCTCTTTTTATCAACTCAAGAAGTTCCAGACCGTTCATACCCGGCATTTTTATATCGGCTAAAACCAGGTCAAACATTTTTCTTTCAAGTAACTGCAGAGCCTCTTCTCCTGATAGCGCTGTTTCAACCGTGCAGTTTAAATCCGGCTCCAGACTTCGCTTTAAAAGCTGGAGCATGTCCATCTCGTCATCAACTATTAAAATAGATCGTTTCATATATAGATTCACTTTTGTCTCAAGTTAACTGGAAGAAAAATGGTAAAGGTGGAGCCTTTTCCCCGCTTGCTTTCCACCAGGATTTCACCGTGGTGATTTTTTATTATTCCGTAACTCACCGACAGGCCCAGGCCGGTCCCTTCCCCTGTGGGTTTGGTTGTAAAAAAAGGATCGAAAATCCGGGATAAATTCTTTCTTTCAATGCCGTAGCCTGTATCAATTACTTTTATACAGGCCTGGCTTTTCGCTGGAACCAACTTGGTGGCTACTTTTATGGTTCCGGTATTGCCGACCGCGTGTTTTGCATTCATGAGAAGGTTCATGAACACCTGTTTTATTTTTCTTTCATTGATGAGTATCGGGGGAATAGTTATATCATAATCTCTGATAATTGCTACTTTATCAAGATCTGCATGATGCACGATAAAATTTAGCACATCATCTATTGCTTCATGAATGTTAATTACTTCCCATTCCGGGTTTGAGCTCCTGGAAAAACTGAGCAGATCTTCGACAATGGATTTGCAGTTTTTTACGTGTTTTTCAATGGTTTTAAGATCTTTGTACCGCTCAGTTTCAGAGTCTTCATCCCTTAAAAGAAGTTGAGTATAGCCCAGAATAATCCCTAAGGGATTATTCATTTCGTGGGCCACCCCTGCTGAAAGCTGTCCGATGGAGGCAAGTTTATCGGCCTGGGCCATCTGGTTTTCCATTAACTTTTTTTGTTTTTTATCACCAACAGGGTAATTAATGGCGCTGTCAAAATCCGAGGAATCCTTATTCGCACTTTCATTCACCGGGAATATTGAATCAGCGTTGTTTTTCTCTGTTTCTGTTATCATATTCGGGGTAAATTTCCATACTCGTGAAAAAAAAAAGGCAACCACCGCTGCAACTATAAGCATGAATGAATTAACAGCCCCTGTATATGGGATTATCAAATTCGATATCCATTCATTGCCTGACAGTAAAAGGCTATATGTTGCAATATGACCAACAGATCTAAAAACTGCAAAAAGGGCGAGGGAGAAGCAAAGCCAGAAAAAGTATTCCCAGATGATCTTACCCGGATGTTTATTCATCAGTTTGCGGACAATATTCAGGCAAAAAAGAGATAAGACGGCCACTAAGATCGAGCCTGCAAGATCCACAATCGATATGGGTAACGAAGAAATAATCATGCCTGCTCCTTTTTCAAACCATCAGGCATTGAATCATTTAGCGGCTTTTCATTTAAAAGGCGTATTAAGCCATAATATAAAAAGATAAACCCGGGCAGCAGAAGCAGATAGTCCATTCGGGCAAGATAGTAAAAAAATTTTAGAAGATTGTTATCAAAATAATCATTGATCTTAACTTGCCAGAGTCCAATTGTTTTTATCTGGATAATATTGAGCTGTTCATCCAGAAAATGAACTGCAGATGCATCCAGGCTCCACAGGATAAAAAAAAAGGCTGAATACTGGATGAATTTCCAGCCTGGTGACCGGAGGCATTGTTTATTCTTCAGCCGGTAAATCAGAATTCCCATGGAAATGATAAAAAAGATATGAGCGAGCTGATGGATATGGACACCCTCCGGGCGGCCATAATCACAGGTGGATAGAGCCGGGTCCGGGCTTAAAATTGTCCACAAAAAAGCGGCAACAAAAAAAACAACGGTGTAGACTCTGTTTTTCATAATTAAGATTTCTTTGCTTAACTGAATGTTGCATGAAAATTGATGAGGCACTGTGTCAAATTTCAGGCTTTAGCCGACTGGTTTCTTTTTAACATGACTTTCTGATACTTTTTTTTAATAAAAAACCAGCATAGGTAAATAACAAGGATTGACACGATAAACCAGAAGACACCTCCCACCAGAACAGGATTTGGTCCGGAACCGGCGAATTTGAATACATACTCACGCCCAAAAACCTTAATCAAATTTTCAGTTCTGTACGCTTCATTAACATAAGCGGCAAAGATTAAAATGGGAAGATACTTTGTCACAATGCTGAGCATAAATCCTTCAAAAAAGAAATCATAATAAACCTTGTTCAGTTTTGCCTGATCAATATTTTTTGCCAGGAGTCTGGCCTTTTCTGAATCTTCACATTTCATGGCCTCTTGGCGAATATTGTACCAGTGCTTGAACTCTTTTGTCAGTGCTTCGTATCGTTTGGTTTTAATCAGTTTGGTCAGAATTTTTGTTATTACAACTGTAAGGAGAGCAATGACTGATATGGCAAAGGCCGGCCCGAAAAAGTTTAACGGAGCGAAAACAAAATCAAAAAAACTTTCAAAAAAATCGATTAAATCTAAAATCTTAAACCACAGACTGTCTAATAATTGTTCCATTTAAGTAAGATCCCAATTAAGCGAAAGATGCTCAATTTTCAGTTCGTTGTGGTCAGTAATCCGTCGTTATAACAGGAATGTTTCATTGCTCGGCATTACTATCATAAGTGAAAGGTACATCTTTGCTATCTGTAACAGATCAACCCTTAACGGACAACCCTAAAATTGATAGAATAACTTGGTCATATATTCTGCGGTTCAGATTTTCAATTATGCGCTATTTTAAATTTTACTGCAGTCAAAAGCACGGGTTCTATTTTAAACGCCCCAAAAAATGAAAAAAGGGAAGGAAGTTTTCCCTTCCTCCCCTTTTATTTATCGTTCCAGTTACCGCTTATATCCAGATTTCAATTTTAAAGAATCTGAAGAACAGGAAGAACAGGGTAATGGCCAGAACGACCTTCAGAGTTTTTTCACTGAACAACTTCTGGACCCGGCTGCCCAGCATCCCGCCGGCAAATCCACCGATGATAATGGCAATCATCAGCCACATGTCCGGAAAGTAACCGGTCATCAGGTATCCGATGAATGCGCCGACACTGGAAAAACAGGTGCCGATGAGTGAAATCGGAACCGCCACGTACATGGGGAGTGCACCAAGCGTGGTCATGGCAGGCACCAGCAAAAATCCTCCACCGATTCCGAAAGATCTTGACACCACACCAATGGCAAGACCCAAAATGGCAAAAAGCAGGGGATTGATTTTGAACTCTTCGCCCCAGAACTTAAACCGGTAATCCGTAATGCCTGATTTTACCGGTTCAATCTTGCCCATCTCGACAGAAGTACCTTCAGCCTTGGCTTTGGCGACGGCTTCATTGAACTTCTTAACCATGGCTTTGATGTTTTTTCGTTTCTCCATGACCTTGGGCATCATTTCCCTCAAGGTCTGAATACCCATGAGGACCACCAGGACGGCCAGCCATTCCTTATACGCTTTCATGGGCAGGACTGCGGAAACATATTTTCCCAGCCAGATGGAGCCGATGAAAATGCCGACCCCAAAGGAGATCCCCACCGGCCAGGCCACTCGCCTTTCCTTTACGGCATATCGATAGAAAGACCCCAGGGGTGAGAACAGGGTTAAAGCCATGTTGGAGGGTTTCAGCACGTTAGCGGCATTGATGCCCACCGGACCGGCGGTATGGACAATCAATATCTGGAATGCTGCCATGAGCATGCCGCCTGCTGCTCCGATCATGGAAAAGTATGTTCCTACCAGTATCGCCCCGATGATAATCCAGATGGGGTTCATATAGCGAAATCCCTTGGTCAGCCAGAATCCGTTTTTGGCCACATTATAGGAACCGCTTTTTTCACCGTTGACATAAACGTCAAAAGCAGTGTCCGGTGGTGTATGGCGAAAAGTTTTAAATGAAGCGGTAAATTTGCCCGTGGCTTTATCCAACTTGATTGACGTGTTTTTATCCCAGTATTTGCCGCTTCCTTCGTCAGTGATGACGGTACGGGAAAAAATCGTTACCTTGCCCACCTTGCTGCTCTCTTTAACGATGGTGTTGATACCGTAATTAGACTCGTTGGCGTATTTAAGAAAATTCCACTGGTCTTCTGAATTGATGGGGCCCAACATGGATTTGGCTTCAGCATCCACATCGCCAAACTTCTTTTTCAGTTTGTACATGGTGGTGGAGTAAATTCCTCTACCCTTACCCAGGAGAACCGATGGGCCACCGAATCTCTTTTTGCCCTCTTTACCAAAGGCGTCCGGATTGGTAGTGAGCATATAATAAAGCGGTGGAATTTTTGTATCATTGTTAAACTTTTTTTTCTTCCCATCTTTTTTCAGCCTTTTGACTTCATGGGTACCGTTTGTATCCGCCGGCGAAAACATCTTCGATTGTGCAATGGCGATATACAGATCCTTGCCCGGTTCGATAGCCCCCTCTATGGTCACTTTGTCGCCGGCTTTGTATTCAGCAGCAGATATTGTCGTTCCCGCCAGTGTGGTGCCCGGAATTGCTATGACAATAGCAGCCGCGAAAAGTAACACGCTGAACAACGGTAAAAATTTTTTCATTGGTTCCTCCTTTTAAGGTTAATAAAATCATCTCCTAATTTGTAAAAACGACCCCCCTTTCTTTGGAAAATTTCTAAAAAAGTAACATTAACTTTAAGCGATTTAAGTTTTAACCAATTGATAAAATTTTATCTGCAATGGGCTTTAACCAAAAACTTAAACCCTGATGAATTCATTTGCTTAATTTAAAATATTTTATTGCCAGCAGTGCACCCAGTTCACTGCAAATAATACCGATTACCACAAAAAGAACAAAATCCGACTTGGTAAACAGATTTTCGTCAAACAAATAAAAAGAAGTGATACTTAAAATAATATAAGTGATGATAACGTTTAAAAAACCAGCGCCAATGGAGGATATTTGTTTATACTTTATGGCTTCCCTGGTTTTATCTACCAGGGAATATCCGGTCATTGCCGTATTAAATGCAATTATCCACGGTATAAACGGCACCACACGGTATGGCTCCAGGAAAACAGCCAAAAAGATTGTAAGGACTGCCGTGCCAAATATACCCGATAGTGTGCAATAAGCAAACTTACCCAGCAAAGGGGCCTTTCCCTTTAGGTCAATCATCATGCTCCGGATATAACCATATCACTTTAAATTATGGAGAAATAAGCAAGCTGTATGCCATTAACTGTTAAAAACAATCAATAAATTAATAATTTTTATAGATAAAGCGAATTAATAGTTTAAAATCAGTGTGATACAGAATTATCGATACTGATACATTAAGGCCAAAAAAAAATATTTGACCATTGGAGGAAGTTTAAATGTGAATAAATAATTTTGCACCCACCCATGATTTTTAAAATTAGGTTTAAATCGAATATGATATATTGGTGCAATTTTTTTTTATCAATGCATGAATTATATTGCGATTTCCTTCCAATATTTATTTTCAGCTCGGATTTGATACGGCAAAAAATAACGCGAAATGAACTCATCTTATTGAATTTAAATATTTTTTTAACATCCATGGCTGAATTGGAAGTATTTAAGTTTAACTTTTCTGCTGGTATGAATATTGCTTGTAATAGATGGACTATATGATGAACTCGTAAAAAATTTTTCTGGCCATTATTACGAGGAGTAATGCGGCGAAGCAGTCTTTTGATTTAAAATAGATGCAGTCAATGAGATTGTTTCGTTACTCTCACCATGACACGTGGCAAGACCCAGGGAAGTTATTTTGCCGAAACATTCATATTGAATTGATATTATTAGTATTTATCGATTAACAGCGGTCATGTAGACACAGTGGACTTCCTTCCCCCTGGGATGTCACTATCGGCGCACTTGGTTTTTTTACGAGTTCATCAATTTTACTACTTTTCTGCTTTTCACCGCACAATCTAGTTGTGAGTTATTTGGTTTTAATAAACTTCAAAAATATTATTAAGGAGGAGATTTTATGGATGTAGAGTATATGAATTCACGTGCAAAGAGATACCAGTTTCTTTCCACCCTTTTTCGTGACGAGATCTCTTTGGAGCTCATTAAGGCAATGCAACAGGATGAGTTTCTGGATGGGTTCAACGAGTCCGTCACCGGTTGCGGGTTTCTGGACTTGATAAATGGTGCGGAGGTGATAACCAGGTGTTTAAAAGACAATGATGCAGAAAAGCTTCAGAAAGAGCTTAGCTACGATTACGCGGATATCTTTCTGAACGCCGGTGTCAATCCTGTCTTTCCGTATGAATCCTGTCATGTGACCGGAGACCCGGTGGTGATGCAGAAACCTGTTTTTGAGCTGAGAGAATATTTCCATAAAGCAGGTGTTTCTAAGAATCCTGATTACAAAGATCTGGAGGAACACATTGCCGTGCAGATGGAGCTTCTCCGTTATCTCCTGGAAAATGGGAATGAAGATCTATACAGAGATTTTTTTAAAAACAAGTATACAAAATGGGTCTCTTCATTTTGCGACCAGCTTGTCGGATCCACCAAGACCGATTTTTATCAGGGTCTGGCCCACTTTACCCGGGGCGCCATGATGTGTGAGAGTATGAGGCTGGAGGGTTTTACCAGGGGCGAAGAGGTTACCAGAAAAATGGTTCCGGCCTGTGAATCACTTAACCTGGATCCTGCTTATTTTACCCTGGTTGAAGGCGCTATAGAACCGGAACCGGAAAAGAAAGTCCCCACTCACTGTTATACCTGTGGGGCACTCTGTGGCATGACGGCCAAGGTTAAGGACGGTATACTTATGAGTACTGGCGGTCTGCAGGGAGATCCGAAGGGGGGCGGCAGGCTTTGCCCCAAAGGTGCGGCAGCGGCCAAACATGTCTATTCGGCATACAGGCTTAAAACGCCTCTTATTAAAGAGGATGGCCGTTTCCGGAAGGCCACATGGGATGAGGCCTTAGATCGAGTGGTTGAAGGAATAAAGAGTATTGAGCAGGGTAAGCTAGGATATATGAGAGGCAATGATTTTGCCAACTCGATTCACGAGGCCCTGTTTGATCATTTGGGTTGCCCCAAGACCACCCACCGACCCATGTGCGACAATGCCAACCGCATGGCCAATGAGAAAAACCTGAATGACAAGAGACCCTGGATTAACTATCAGGAGTCTGATTATATTCTTCATTTCGGAATGAATGAGCTGGCTAGCTCCTACAGTCAACGCAAGACGGCGCAACTTCGTGCAGCCCTAAAACGGGGTGCCAAATTAGTGGTCTTTGACCCACGCCGCTCTGATACCGCGAAGGCGGCTACCGAATGGATTCCGATTAAATCGGCCACAGATGCTGCCGTTGCTTTGGGTATGGCCTATGTGATCATTAAAGAAGAAATTTATGACAAGGAATTCGTTGAAAGCTGGACTCACGGTTTTGAGGAGTTTAAGAAAAGGGTAATGGGTGATGAGGATGGTATTGCCCGCAATCCGGAGTGGGCAGGTAAGATAAGCGGGGTGCCGCCTGAAACTATTGAACGTATTGCCAGGGAATTCGCCATGGCCAAGAATAAGGGGTGTATCTCCTGGACCGGCCTGGCACAGGTCCCGAATGGAATGTATGGTACTGCGGCTATCCAGGCACTCAACGGTCTTTGTGGCACTTTTGATGCACCCGGTGGGCCGGCTCTGCCTTTCAAGCGCAAGCTGAAACCGGTCTGGGGAAATGGGCAGAAAAAACCTGCCGCCACAGATGCTCCCAAACTAAATAAGTTCGGCATCTGGACCGGTTGGGCGCCGGCGTATCTTCTAGAGGATGTTGAGGCCGGAAAGCTTAAAGGTATGATCAATTATTTCGGTGATCCGGTGCTTTCATGGGGGAACCAGGAGGCCATAACCAAGGCCATTGAAATGATGGATTTCAAGGCTTCGATTGAGGCATTTATGTGCAACACAGCGCTGCTTTGTGATGTGATACTGCCCGACACATCCTGGTTGGAGCAGAGCCAGGTAAAGGCTGACTGGCTCTATGAGGCCTTCATCGCCTATTATGCCGAGGTGGTAAAGCCTATGTATGATTCAAAACCCATGTGGCTGATAACAAAGGAACTGGCCAACAGGCTTGGTCTTGGCAAACACTTCCCATGGGACGACATTGAAGAAGCAGAGCGCAATCAACTTGCCGGGACTCCCTGGTCTTACGACGAGCTCAAGGACAAAGGATTTATCATCACCGACGAATCTGAGTACTATAAGTATAAGAAGTGGGGTTCCTTTAATACACCGGATGGCTATGGGTCTTCAGGTAAGACTTCTACGGGGAAGTACAATTTTTTAAATACCGTGGCTGAGGAAAAAGGCATAGACCCGCTTCCCGACTATAAAGAGCCTGATCCAGAGCTGGCACCGGATGATGAGTATCCTTTTATCTTTGGAAATTTTAGGTTTTTCGAGCATGAACACTCATCTACTTTCAACAACATTCAGCTTATGAAGATAAATAGCAGCAATCCTTTGTGGATCAACACGCTGGATGCCCAGGAACTGGGAATAGAAGAGGGTGACAAAGTTAGAGTAAAATCGCCATGGGGAGAGGTGGAAATAAAAGCCAAGCCTACATGGGGAATTATGCAGGGTGTCGTTGCTTCGGGCGGTGGTTTCGGACACATTCGCGGTCTGGAAGGCGATCCTAAATTTCCCCAGTTCGGCGGGGTAAATACGCCTGGGATTATGAAACCCAATTACACCGAAAAGGTGGGCGGCACGCCGTTGCTCAAGTATATAAAAACCAGGGTAGAAAAGATATAACTTGAAAAATTCAGTTTGCTTAAACGGCCGGGACAACTTTGCCCCGGCCGTTGAGTTAAAAAAAGAAAAGGCTATCTGCTGACAAAACAAAACGGACGAACCTGTAAGCGGGTTCATCTTAAATTACCTGATTTTTTCCTCTCTGAAGCCAGCTTTACCTATAAACAATTATCATAACGGCATCATCAGGATCAAAATGAGACGAAACATCAAAAACAGTAGGATATTGAGGATGAGGATAGCAAACACGCGGTTTTTATGATACGCATGTTTTATCGAAAGATAGAGAAATAAATGAGGAGTTAATAGATGGCCAAAATATTGGTATTAGATGATGTATTGGATGCAGGTAATCTGGTAAAAAGGATTTTGCAAAAAAAAGGCCACGAAGTATTTACCTTTACAGAAGAGGAAGATGCGCTGGATTTTACCAGATCCAATGAGATAGACCTGGCCATTCTGGATATCAAATTAAAAAAGATGAGCGGTATTGAGGTGTTGAATGAACTAATAAAAATAACTCCTTCAATACGTGCCATTATGCTTACCGGTTACCCCACCGTAGAGACGGCGCTGGAATCCCTGAAGCTGGGAGCAACCGAATACTGTGTTAAGCCGTTGGATAAGGAAGAGTTGGAGAAAAAAGTGGAAAAGGTATTAAAAAGCGAAAAACCGGTTTTCAAGTGAAAAGACTCGGTTTAAGGGTCACGATCAAGGATGCGATTTTTCATAATGCTCGGATAGATAACCCCCGCAAACTGTAAATCAAACACCTGAAGCAACCTTCAGACCAACCCAACCCATTTTCAGCTAACAAAAGGTCATCCATAGACCTGCCTTTTGGTATGATTTGCCCAAAAGGACCCACCCTGCCAATCTCAAAATAACCTTGCCAAATTGCTTTATTAATGCAATGATATTAATCCGGTATCCAAGGATAATCTGCGGTTTTGGGACATGTAATCGATGAAGAAAAGATTGTTCAGCCCGATATTAATCTTGATTTTATTGCTGGCAGGATGCGGTCAGGAGCAACCTGCCCAAAGGATAGACCTGAGCAAAAGAGAGAAGGTTATTTTAAGGGAAGATGAAAATATCATCACCTATGCGTATCTCCCCCAATATTCACACACTGTCTCTTATCACCGGCATCATTTATTGGTTGAGTACCTGAGAAAAGAAACAGGACTGATCATAAAGCAGATATTTCCCGATACGTTTAACGAGCATGTCAAAATGGTGGGGCAGGGAAGAATTGACATTTCCTACTCAAACCCGTTTATCTATATAAAAATAGCAAATACATACGGTGCCCATGCCTTTTCCCGTGTGGTTGAAATGAATAACAGGAAAAACTTTCGCGGGCAGATTATTTGTCGCGCTGATAACAGGAGCATTAAAAGCATTGCCGATTGCCGGGGAAAACGATGGATTGCTGTTGATCGAACTTCTGCAGGCGGTTATCTCTATGCCCTGGGACATTTTTTTGAACATGGCTTAACGAAAGCGGATTTCAGTGAAATTGCCTTTTCTCCCGGTCCGGGTGGCAAGCAGGAAAAGGTGGTTCTGGCCGTTTATGCCGGGAAATACGATATCGGTACCATACGGGAAGGAACCTTGAACGTGGTTTCGGACAAAATTGACATCAACGAAATAAGAGTGGTGGCCAACTCTCGATGGTATCCCGGCTGGGTCTATGCAGCGCGAAAAGATCTGTCGCCTGAAATAGTGAAAAAGATCAAACGGGCCCTGTTGAAACTCAATTATAACGCCAAAGAACACCGAAAAATACTGCAGACAGCCAAAATCATGGGGGTCATATCTTCCGTGGACCAGGATTTTAATCCGGTTAGAAAATTGGCAGCCAACTTGGGTATGGGCTTTTAGCAGCTTATAAGACTTATTTTAGTGTTTATTGGTGGAAAAATAAGTCATTGCGATTCCTGAACGGTTAAAGAACTGGAATAGCCTTTGCTGGCGGCAGAAAAATTCATATTCGAGTAATATGTTATGAAACTCGGTTTTCAGAGCAAAATTTATTTAGGTCTTTTTTCCCTGCTTTTGCTTCTTGGAATGGTCATCCTGTTTGTCGTCAGCATGATTATGAAAGAAGCGCTGCTGGAGGAAAATCGAAATCGTGGAATTTCCATCGGGAGTATTCTGGCAGCCCGTATGGCAGAACCTGTGTTGGCGGTGGACTTTTTGCGCATGAAAACGCTGGTGGATGAAACCGTCCAGTTGAGTGATGATATCTTCTATACCTTCGTTCTGAATGACATGGACAAACCCCTTGTGCATACTTTTAAGGGAGGTTTTCCTGTTGAACTGAGAGAAGCAAATACGGTTTCCAACACTCAGAAATACAGTGCCCGCCTGCTGGATACAGGCAAACAGCTTATTTACGACTACGCCTTTCCCATTATCATTGACGAAGATCGTTTTGGAACTGTTCGGATCGGTTTACTTAGGACCAAAATCCAGGAAGCGATCTATCGCCTGTGGTGGAGTACCTTCCTGTCAACAGGAATCGTCATTATTATTGCTATTTTCGTAGGCACAGCTGTGGCTGTCTCTGTCACCCGCCGCGTCAAAATCCTTCATAAATCTTCGGAACAGGCCCTTATGGGAAACCTTGATATTCAGACCGCTCCGTTACTCAAAAAAAATTGCTGGGAGATTATGAAGTGCAATAAAAAAGAATGTCCGGCATACGGAGAAGTTTATAATCGCTGCTGGTACCTGGCAGGGACTTTATGCCCTGACTGCATAGGGGGTGATTATGCCCAAAAAATAGAAAGCTGTAAAAACTGTCAAGTTTACCATGAGTGCGCCGGTGATGAAATCCAGAGCCTGGCAGAAAGTTTCGATACCATGGCCCTGTCTTTAAAAACGCATCTGTCCGAACTGCAAAATTCTGAAAAAATATTGAAAGAACAGCGCCAGCTTCTCAAGACTGTACTGGATGCCACACCCGACTTCGTTTCATTGCAGGACATCAATTCGATTTACCTGGCGGCAAACAAGTCTTTTTGTGATCTGGTCAGTAGAGGGGAGCAAGAAATTATCGGCAGAACCGATTACGATCTCTTTCCTAAAGAACAGGCGGAAAAATACTTGAAGGAAGACCGCAGGATTCTGAAATCGGGCAAACCAATGGTTAAAGAAAACAGTATTACCGGCCCCAAGGGCAGCAGATGGCTTCACATGGTTAAAATTCCAGTTTATGAGGCTGACGGGAAAATTGGGGGACTTTTATGCAGCGGTCGTGATATTACAGAATTCAAACGGATTCAGGAACAGCTTTCCCATGCCCAAAAAATGGAATCCATCGGCCAACTCATCGCCGGTATCGCGCATGAGATCAATACCCCGATGGGTATCATTTTAGGATATGTGCAGCTTTTGCTCGAGGAAGGAGATTCTAACAGTCAGGCTTATAATGATCTAAAGATAGTCGAAAAACAAACCAGGATTTGCAAAAAGATTGTATCAGACCTGTTAAGATTTTCCCGTCGCACCAAAAGCACCATGAGTCCAATAAATATAAACGATACCATAGAAGACGTCCTTTCTGTGGTGGAACACACGTTCAGTCTTGACCGGGTTTCCCTTGTCCGACGGCTGGATCCTGATTTGCCGACTATGATAGGAGATAAGGAAAAGATTAAACAGGCAATTATCAACCTGGTAAATAATGCGTTTGATGCCATTCGTGGTGATGGTATGATCACCATCTCAACACACTATAATGTTCAGCTTGATGAGATAATTATAAGCGTTCTCGATACAGGAGAAGGCATTCAGCCTGAAGAAATTGACAAAATATTTGATCCTTTTTATACCACCAAGCCTGTAGGAAAGGGGACCGGTCTCGGTCTGGCGGTTACTTTCGGTATCGTTCAAGAGCACAACGGAAAGATAGAGGTCGAGAGTCCGCCTTCGTCTGAAATAAACAAAGAAGGAAAAATTACCTCAGGTACACTTTTTATTATACATTTGCCGGTATCGAATAAAAAACAAAAAATAGAGTTCGATCATGTCGAACATATTGGTGTTGAATGATATATCAGGTGATGTAACTTGAACCAGGCGCATGCTGAAACAAACATACGTTTTTCCATTTTATTTAGCTCGGTTCGACCGGGGAATCGCCTATGGGCCTGTCACCATACTTATCAATCCTGTCTGGAAATAAACGTACGGCAGCTATCTCGCTTCAATTGGTTTTGAGCCAGCCCCAGGGGACTGAATCCCACGGCGGCGTTGATCGTCTCTGCCTGTATCGGTTAAACTGAGAAGATAGGGGGCGTGTAAGACATTGATCTTATTTATTAAGTATTGCAACAGGCCCATAGGCGATTCCCCGGTCGAACCTTATGTTCCATGCTTCGTTGTGCCCAGTCAGATATGAAAATTTATGAGAATTATTTTAATCAGCTTCATTTTATTCAAAGCCAAGACTGAAGAATTACCGATGAGGCGTTGCGATGGGGCTCATTATTTTTTCTTGACACAGAAGCACTTTTACCGCTAATATAGAAGACACTATTTAGTAATAATTTTAAGTATTTTAACCATACAGGTGTTCAATGGATATCGCTTCTACCGACCTGGCAAAGATGTTTTTTAGAAAAGTTACTCCGGCAAATAGCAATGAAATTCGGATTAATGCAGATATGATTCGTCTGCTTATGGTCATTGATGAAAACAAGGACCTTCTTCAAATATCCAGAGAGGTTGGCATGGATATCGCCATGTTGAACCAGATACTGTCAAAACTGCTTAAGCTAAAACTTATTGAACCGGTTGATAAAAAGAATCGATTTCTCAGCAAAAAATTTCTTGAGGATTTACGATTAAATCTGTCGAAGGCAATTGGGCCCATGGCCCAGATTTTAATTGAGGATACAGTTAATGAAATGGAATTAAAAATGTCTGAAATACCCGGGCACCAGGCTGCAGAGCTGGTTAGCAATATAGCACGTGAGGTCCCGGAAGAAAATGAGCAAATCGAGTTTAAAAAAACCATGATCGAGATAATGAGAAAAAATCGATTGTAGGGCAGAGGGATCGAAATATGATAGAAGTGACCTGTGATCAGTGCGGGAAAACATATAGAATAAATGAAAATAAAATCAAAGAGGAGACGGTCCGATTAAAATGTAATGCATGCGAAAATATACTAACGGTATCCAAATCAAAGCCTGAAGCCTATGTGGAATCTTACCAAAGTTTTGCTGAACCATCCCGGGAAGAAGAAAGATCACCGACTTCTGCTAAGAAAAAAATTTATTTTAGTTTTTTTGCAAAAATCATTATTGTAATGCTGCTGGTCAGCCTGATCCCCATGGCAGTTTTCTGGGGAGTCACCTTTAAAGAAACCAGCGTTAGAATAAAAAATGACACGCAGCTTCTCATGTCCCTGACCACGCAGGTCCTGGAAAACCAAGTAAATAGTTGGATTGATAATAATATATGGGTGCTTAAATCTGCAGCAAAGCTCCCATCCGTTATTTCCATGGATCGTCAAAAACAGGAACCTGTTTTACAACAAATCCAAAAAAAATACCCATATATATATTTGGCCTTCACTGTGGGTCCGGATGGAAGCAATGTGGCCAGAGGTGATGACGGACCCTTGAAGTATTATGGGGACAGGCAGTATTACCAGGAAATCATTGACGGGAAAAAACTTAGCTGGCAGACCTTAATCGGTAAAACCTCCCAAAAGCCGGCTCTGGTCCTGGCAGTTCCCATTATGTCCCAAGATAAACTGGTCGGTGTGATGGCCGCCGCAATGACCGTTGACGAAATATCGAAGTATATCGCGAGGTGGAAAAAGGGGAAGACCGGTTTTGCCTTTTTAGTGGATAATAAGGACAAAGTGGTGGCTCACCAGATTAAGCAGTATGCTTCAAAATTAAAAAAAATAAGCTCCCATCCCTTGGTGGCAGCTTTTCGAGAAGAAGGCTGGACAACCAAAACATTCGGATTTAAAGATGAAAATAAAAAGGAGTATGTCGGGCACATCAGGGGAATTAATTATGGCTGGGCAATTGCAATTCAGCAGGAAGAACAGGAAGTTTTTGCCGATTTAAGGCGAATGCAGAGGTTTGCCCTTATTTTACTGTTCACCACTGTGGTGATCGTGTTGTTAATTGCATGGATCTCAGCCAGAGCCGTTGCCACACCCATCAAAAAATTAACCGAGGTGGCTGAGCGCATGAGCTTGGGAGATCTGAATATGAAGATCAACATTTCGTCTAAGGACGAAATCGGCTTGCTGGCACAGGCAATCAAGCTGATGCAAACCAGCCTGCGCCTTGCGATGGAGCGGCTGAGGCAAAAGCGATAAAGAAAAAACGCTTTCTTCCTTTCTTTGGATTTACCGAAGTCCCAAATCCCAGTTCCACATCCCCGGTCTTTCTTTTAATTTGATCCCTTTAGGCAGGGGTTCATGCAGGTGCACAAAAAGACGATATCCTGCTTTTTTAAGTGCATCCTTTTTTTTGCTGATATCGAGTTTCCAGTTGGGATAGACCCAGAAATCGGGGCCATAGCTTCTGCCCCAGGCCTGCTCTCCTCTGGGGCTGGTAAAAAGTTCCTTTTCCCTTATATTCTTTGACATGATCCTTGAAATACAGAGGGGCCAGTGGCCTGACAAAACGATACCTAAAGGAAGTGGGCTTTGTTGGGGCAGCGTTAAGTAGTCCTTACCACTCAGCTCAGGACTGACAATGGCTCCTGAAAACCCGAGAGATATCAGAGCACCTATGGACAGGGGGTTGGTCAGGTTGCAAAAGGGGCCGGCCCACAGGCTAAGACGGTTGCCTGATTTGCTGTTTTTAGCCATTCCGCTAAAAAAGGCCTTCTGCCAAGGGGCGTTTAGTATAAAGTTCCGCCCTCCCCTTTTAAGAGCAAGGGTAACCAGAGATTTTAAGTCATTTTCTCCTTCCGGCCAGACTGTCGGCGGAAGGAACCACCAGGTTTTTGGATAAAGACGGACAGACATCCCCCTATGGGACTGATCAGAAATCCAGCAACCCGTTTCCTGGCCTTTGGGCCTATGCTTTACAGGTACTCTGTATATGTTTATTTCACATAAGGGTGTTTTTTTAAACGATTTACGGGGGAGTCCGGCTTTTGTTTCGCTGAGATTTACCTGAGATGCCGGTATATCAGCGAGTTTTTTTTCAAGTCCGGCCAATAGCTCTTTGAGTGGGTTCTCTTTCCTGTCTGTAAGAAAAACCGGGGTGGCTTTGGCCGGCCTTTTTTTCCTATTAAATTTCAGATAAAGCCGTCCCCTGGTGGGGACATATTTACTTACGGTCTGGACGGCGTGCCAGGGCTCATCTTCATAACCCAAACGCAGGGTATCTCCCTGAAAAAGTTCCACTTTTGGAATAAGATAAGGCCTCTTGTCGCCCCCCTGAAGTTTGCCTAACAGAAGCCCAGATCCGGTCTGTTCTCCCACCTTAACCGGATTTTGGGGTCTTTGAGGCAAAAAATTATAATGGGTGCCTGTTCTTCCCAGTGAAAGCTGAAGAAGACCTAAGGCAAATTTCTTTTTTTCAGGATTGCTGCCGAAATCTCTCATAATTCTGTATGCCCTAGCTGTGTGATAAACATAATGGGGGCCTTTTTTCCGGCCTTCAATTTTCCATGCCCGCACTTGGGGAATTGATAAAAGAACCTTGGATAGAACATCAAGAGAAAGATCCTGACAGGAAAAAGATCTTTGTTTTTGGCCCCTCTGGGTATAGATCCTCCTGCAGGGCTGGACACATCTGCCCCTGAGACCGCTCTTCCCTCCCAAAAAACTGCTCCAATAGCACCTTCCTGAAACGCCGTAACAAAGTGCTCCATGGACGAATACTTCAAGCCCAAGGCCATCCGGGCAAGCCTTGGCAAGAGCTTTAATTTCATCAATATTAAGCTCTCTGGGGACGACCACCCTGTCGATTCCGAATTTTTTTCGTACAAGATTTAAGGCGGTCGGAAAGCTCACATGGGCCAGCGTGGACAGGTGAATCTCACCGGTAAAACCGGCCTGTCTTGCCAAGGACACCAGTGAGAGGTCCTGAATGATCAGGCCGTCAGGTTTAATCCACTGGCTGAGAACATTCAAAAAATCCGCAGCCCTGTTCAAATCAACAGTCTTTAACAGGGAGTTGAAAGCAATATACACCTTAACTCTTCTGACATGGGCCAGTTTAGTAAGACGGTCAAGTTCCTCAAGGCCAAAATTTTTAGCCTCCATTCGGGCTGAAAACTGTTTCATTCCACAATAAACAGAATCAGCCCCTGCCGCCAGCGCGGCCAGAAAAGAGGCTTTGCTTCCTGCAGGGGCAAGAATTTCGGGGACCGGATGACCGGTATCCGCTTTTTGATTCCGGATAATGGGTAAATAGTTCATAGGTTACTTTGTTGACGTTTACCAGACGTTGAAATTAGAAATCAGAAATTTAAAAGCCCTGAGAGTACTCCCTGACGGCGCTTCCAACAAAGAGAGATGTAACGGAATTTTCTTGACCGGTTTCTCTCGGTTTTTGAAAATGTCGTGGGTTATGAGTTATAGTTGTTGACAAATTGTATTAATTATGTGTTAATTAATGTATTTACTGGACACCGGATTGAAAATCATCTGGGTTAATTTTGATGAACCAATTTCAAAATGCCCCCTTTTGGTCGATAGTTGCATCAGACTAAAATTTTATATCTCAAAATAATGATTAAATTCATATGGTTAAAACGCCTCCGGTGGGTCGTTTTCCTTGATCTCG
The DNA here is from genome assembly GCA_034189135.1 of Thermodesulfobacteriota bacterium. Classification (NCBI taxonomy): domain Bacteria; kingdom Pseudomonadati; phylum Thermodesulfobacteriota; species Thermodesulfobacteriota bacterium. Next base: position 53,512 of record JAXHVO010000115.1, read on the forward strand.
TATAGATAAGCGCAGAATACGAAATTGAGCATATTGAAACTGCCTGATGATTCCCAGTGAAAAGCCTTATTTTCCCATGCTAGCATAAAATGGAGAACAGCCTTGGCAAGAGATGAAATATCTTCGACTGAAAGATTGCTTGACCTGATTAGAAGCAGCACCAAAACAGGCAATGAATTTCCCCCTAATAAGCCATCGCGTTCATTTTCGCAACGTCTAAGCTCATATTTCAATAATTTGTTTTCTTTCAAAAAGTCAATCACAGTCGGCGTTGACATCGGTTATAATGAACTGAAACTGGTGAAAACCAGACGTTCTTCCTCTCAGCAACAACAGCTCCTTGATTATGTGAAGGTCCCTTATTTACCGAACGTTTCGGTGGGTCATGCTGAATTCAGCCCTTATTTAAAATCGGTTCTTACTCGTTTTTGCGGATCGGCCAAAAGTGCTGAAATCTGGGCCAACATCTCTTCAGCCCGGGTGGAAATGCGTTATCTTAAAATACCCAAAGTGCCTCAAAAGCAGATTGCCAACGCTGTATACTGGTCATTTAAGAAAATAACAAGCTTTAATGAAAAAGATACCACCTTTGATTTCGAGATTTTGGGCGATATTCAGGAAGGCAGTGCTCAGAAGATAGAGGTGATGGCCTATAGCGTCCCCACTCATGAAATCAAGAAACTCAAAGATATTTTTGCCAAAAGCGGCTTCCCTTTAACGGGGATATCAATTGTTCCTTTTGCTTTGCAGAATTTACTGTTGAACAATTGTGTGAGAACCGACGCCAAGACCGTATCGAGTCTTTATATCGGGAGAGACTGGTCGCGCATTGACATCTTTTCAAACGGATATCTTGTTTTGTCACGCGGTATCAAAGCCGGTATAAAAACAATGAAAGCCACCATAACCGGGGAAAATGATGAAAACCGGACGGATTTATCTTTAAAACCTGTCGATGTTGATGAGGCCCAAAGGACAGAAATAGATGCTGACAGAGCTCAGGAAATATTTTTTGGTTTTACCCAGGATTCTTTTCCTTCGGATTTCCGTCCGCCCGAGCTTAAAGCTGAAGAGAAAGCCATTTTCAAAATGATACTGCCTGCCCTAAAGCGCCTGGTCAGACAGGTGGAGCTTACATTTGAGCATTTCTCGGCAAATTTTGAAAATGAAAGTGTGGAAAGAATCTATATATCAAGTGGTGCGAGCCCTCACCAATTGATTGTTGATTATATAGGAAATGAGCTTGGTATTCCCAAAGAAAACTTTAACCCTTTTTCTGCTGATTCAGATTTTTCCCGCGGAGTATCGGGCCCCGAAACAGCACTTGAAAAGGAAGCATTTGCACCTGCAGCAGGAATAGCTGTTTCCGACAATTCTATTACACCCAATTTTTTGTTTACTTATAAGGATAAAAAGAAAGTTGCCGACATTAAGTTTATCAATAAAATATTGTATGCTGTGTTTGCATTGGTAATGATCCTGTGTGTCGGATTTTATTTTTATCAGGGACAAATAATACAAGAGAAAAAAGATCAACTGGCAATGATGAAACTGGAGATGTCCGGCTTTGTTTCCCAGGTGGATCAGGTGTCAATACTTAAGCTGGTTGAAGAGGCAAAAAGTAATAATGAGGCATTTAAGGAATATGGACGAAAATATCTGGCTATTGCGGCATTGAGTGAAATTGCCGAATTAACCCCCACCAATATTCGTCTGTTAAATATTTCCGCTCAACTGGAAACACCCCCCGGCGCCAAGGAAGAAAATGTGGAAAAGTCGATTGTCATTGGGGGGATTGTATTGGGGGACAAAATGGCGTTGGAATCCATCCTGGCCAGGTATCTGATTGCACTTAAAGGTTCGCCCATATTTGATCAACCGGTCATCAGCGAAAAAACGCTGGGTATGTTTAATAACAATGAAGTATTGCAGTTTACAACCCATTTAAAATTAATTCCTAAGACAAATGGCAAAAATAAAACTAGCTAATTTCCCCACGAAAAGTCTGGCTTATTTTTTGGTATTGGGGGGAGGAATCCTGGTATTCATTGTTCTTACCATTCTTCCTGCCATGCAAAGGTCGAGCGGGTTGGACATGGAAATTAAAAAAATAAAAGGATCCATGGATGAACAAAAGATCCTCACTCCGGTTTATAACAACCTTTTAAAAAAGACCAAGTTTAAGAAAACAAAAGGCATTGCAGCTGCCAAGAAAAAAAAGTTGGCACAGGGTGATACGCGGAGAATCGTACAGCGGTTAAACAATATTGCCAAAGACAGCAATATTGCACTGGTAGACGTTACCCCGGATGTAGACACATTAATCGGAGGGTCGGGACACCTGCTGATAAAAATCGTCGCCCAAGGGGAGTTTATTAATTTGCACCAATTTTTATTCCAGTTATGCGAATTGCCCTTTGTTGAATTTATTGAACAGATAAAAATTACTTCTATCCGAAAAACAAAAGAATTCAGGCTCAAAGTCTGGATGGCTCAGGAATAAGAATGTCTAAGCGAGAAAAAATAATTCTCTGTTTAATGGCCTTATCCATTGTATATGGCTTTTATGTTTTTTTTATTGAGGCTCCCGGCAAAAAAGGAGCGGTGGGTCAAAACAGCAAGCTGGAATCTTTAAACAAGTTTATTACCCATGTTGCCGAACTTACCAAAGAGAGCCTTTCGGAAATAGATTCCTATATTATTGAAAAAGCACCCCAACAATGGGCCAAGGATCCTTTGCTGAGTTCTGATTCGGAATTTCAATTCAAAGCGGAAAACACCGAAGCCGATGTATCGGCTTTGAGGGTGAATATCAAATATACAGGCTTTTTAAGTATGGGCGCCAAAAATTTCGCTATTCTAAACGGGTTGGAATATGAAGAAGGGGAGGAACTGAAAAAAGGCGGATTTATTGTGCATAAAATTTATCCGGAACGGGTCATCATAATAACAAAAGGGAAACAAGAAGAAATTACGATTCCCCTGGAAGAAATTTGATTCCCAGTGACCAGGCGTTTTGCTTGAGGGGTGCTTCGTTCAATGGGTGCTGCGGTTTAGAATTTAAGTTCTTTGCAGGTGAGCCATTCAAGTTCTCGGGACTTTGTGGCTGAACTATTGTCAATTAGACTATTTTTGGTGAAAATTGAATCATTCAAGCAGTGAGCAAATCTTATGAAAAAAATAAATCGTTTTAAAACAATGACCGGCTGGTTTGTTTTTTCTATCTTTTTTACTGCACTTGTCACCGGTTGTGCGACTCAAAAGAAGGAAAAATCGAATCTTTTCTTTGACGACTGGAAAGTAAAAGCACAGGAATCAAAAGGTTTTTCTCCTTCCGCCAGAAAATTTGATAAAGTTGTCGCCCCCAAAAGGACCAGATCAGCTTTCGCCACCGGCTTATTGGCCGGATATCAAAAGCCTCTTCCCAAAAAAAAGATTACCATGAAAATGAACGATATCGAGGTAAGTGTTCTTCTTCGTGCGCTTTCCCGAGTTGCCAACCAGAATATCATGCTCAGTGAAAAGATAAAGGGTAAGATTAATATTAATATAACCAAAGCGCCCTGGGATCAGGTGTTTAAAAGCATTCTACGAACACACGGACTGGCTTATGCCTGGGAAGGGGATATTATCCGTATCATGACCAACGAAGATATGGAAAACGAGTTGAAAAGAGAGTCCCAGAAAAGAGATTTGAAGATTATTGAGCCTTTTATTACCCGAATCGTCCATATTAATTATTCGGAAGCGGCAAAGCTCAGGCAAAACCTGGAAAAATTTCTCACACTCACTAAAGACGGAAAGCCCCTTGGATCGGTTTTGGTGGATGAACACACCAATTCTCTTATTATCCAGGCCATCGAAAACGATCTAAGCAGGATACTGTCCGTAGTGGAAAAGCTGGACCGACCCACCGCGCAAATTCTTTTAGAAGCCCATATCGTTGAAACAACCAGTGATACTGCCCGACAGCTTGGTATTCAGTGGGGCGGCCTGGCTTACGGCACCTCCAATGGCGATCATCACTGGCTGGGGCCGGGCGGAGAAACATATGACGGATCACTGTTTACCGATAGAACCGATGCAAATCCAGGAACCCCCATCTGGCACCTTCCGGGAATCGGGAATATGTTCAATTTTCCCGCTGCCCTCGAAGGTGGTGCAGGGATGACCTTAGGGTATCTGTTTGAAAACGTTGGCCGAAACCTTCTGTCAGTCCAGCTAACTGCGCTCCAGGAAGAAGGCAAGCTCAATATTCTGTCAAGCCCGTCGATTACCACGCTTGAGAATCAGTCGGCATTTATCGAAAGTGGGGCAAAGGTGCCTATCCAGACCGTTGAGGATGGAGAGGTGAATATCAAATATGAAGATGCGGTGCTCAGGTTGGAGGTAACCCCGCATGTGATCGATAAAAATTTTCTTAAATTGAAAATTCTTACCAATAAAGACGAACTGGATTTTACCAGAACGGTGGCAGGGAACCCGACCATTATTACCAAAAAGGCGGAAACAAACGTGATGCTCTCCAATGGCGAGACAACCGTTATCGGAGGTTTGAGCAAAGAAACAGCCAGTGAATCGGAATCCGGGGTACCTTTATTAAAAGATATTCCAGGATTAGGTTTTCTTTTTAGAAGCAGGGGAAAATCCAACAGTATGGAGGAAGTACTTATATTCATTACTCCGTATATTCTGGAGGAAAGGCAGGGAGGATAAACAAGGGAAAGGTACGAAAGGTACCCATTTTCGTTTTTAACCTCAGTCTGTGTCCAGCTTCCAGGGAGGCTGTGCTGCGACAAGACGCTGGGGCAGGGAAAGGCACAAAGGCCCAAAGGCAGAAGTAGAAAAATAGATAACTGTAATTAATCTACGTGCCTGTTCGCCCATGTGCCTTTGCAACTTTATGCTCAGTAATCTCTGTGGTGAATCTTATTTAAAAAACCGTTTTGAAAAATGGATTACTTTAATATTCTCAACCTTAAAAAAGAACCTTTTTCCAATTCACCGGATCCGAAATTTTTTTTTCAATCCAGGCAACACTTGGGCTGCCTGCAAAAACTGGAACTTGCCCTCAGGCTACGCAGAGGTTTGAATGTCATCATCGGGGAAGTCGGTACCGGAAAGACCACCCTTTGTCGACAGCTCATTCGCAGGTTTACCGGAAACGAGGAGATTGAAACCCATCTGATACTCGATCCTTTTTTTTCCGATACGTTAGAATTTCTTTCAACTGTCCATAAAATGCTTAAGGGATATAAACCTGTCAAGGATTCAAATGAATGGCAAATCAAAGAAAATATAAAACAGTATCTGTTTCGTAAAGGGGTCGATGAGAATAAAACAATCATTTTAATTATTGACGAAGGTCAAAAGATCCCTGATTTTTGCCTGGAAATCCTGCGGGAATTTCTTAACTATGAAACCAATGAGTATAAACTTCTCCAAATAGTTATTTTTGCTCAAAAAGAATTTGAAAAGACCATTGGCTTGCATGACAATTTTGCCGACAGGATCAATTTATTTCACTTTTTAAAGCCTCTCGGCTTTCGTGATACCCGACTGATGATTAAATTCAGACTGGAGCAGTCGATTGAACAGAACAGGACCTACACTTTTTTTACCCAACCGGCTCTTTGGGCAATTTATTGGACAACAGGCGGATATCCCAGGAAAATAATCAACCTGTGCCATAGATGTATTATGACCATGATCATTCAAAATAGATCTGTGGTTAATTTTTTCCTGGTTCGTTCATGTATCCAGCGAGTATTCCCCGATCGGGTAAGAAAAATAAAAATGGCTGTGGCCAGCATAGGCACCGTGATGATCATGGTGGCAGTGCTGTTTTCATTTACTGAGCTGAGTTTAGTTAAATTTCCGGTGGTTTTAAAAAATAAAGCTGAGGAAAACCGGGCGGCTTTGTCCGGGAAAAACCGGATTTCAGGTCTGGCAAACCCCGCACGTTTTGCCGGTTTTGAAAATAGAACGGGAGCTGCAGATTCAGCCAAAGCGATTAAAGACAACCGGGCAAAACCATCTGATGGGGATACGGCAGCCTTGATGGAAAAACGAACGCCTGCCGACCCTCTAAATAAAAAATCGAATTCTGTATCAATTGATCACAATTTTCCTGAAATTCTGGGTAAAATAAAACTACGGTCCAATCAAACCCTTTCGGGTTTAATTCAAACGGTTTATGGCAGCTATAATTCCAGACACTTTAAGTCTCTGATTCTGGCAAATCCGCATATTGATGACCCTGATATTGTTGATATCGGTCAGACAGTGGCCTTACCGGCAATTCCTGCAAATTTGAAACCACTGCCGCAAAAAGTGTGGTGGATTAAAATTGCCGATAAAAATAATCTTGAAGACGCCTTTAAAATATTAGAGACTTTTTCACATGATGGGCTGGCGGTACGGCTGATCCCCTACTGGAACAGCCGAAGAGGTGTAAATTTTACGGTGGTTCTTAAAAAGTATTTTTTAGAAGAAAATACTGCTTGGTTGCAACTAGACAGACTTCCGGTTTCCAATTTATCAAAAGGAAAAATAATATCATCGTGGGATGCGGATAATGTTTTTTTTGCCGATCCATTTCTGGCAAGCGCATCGCAGAGGTAAAGAGGACTTTTGCGTCACAGTGGCATATGGGGATGAACGATTAACATATGGTGAGAAGTAAATGAGAGTAAAAAAAAGACTTGGAGAAATTCTTGTTGAAGGTGGACTGATAACGGAAAAACAACTTGAATCAGCGCTGCCTCAACAGAAAAAAAGAAAGGTAAAACTCGGGCAGTTCTTTGTTCAACAGGGGATTCTCACCGAAACACAAATTGTTAAAGTGGTTTCCAGCCAGTTAAAAATTGAGGAATATTCCGCATTAAAATATACCTTAGATCCTGAATTGGCACATATCATTCCGGCAGACATGGCCTATAAATACCAGATCGCACCGTTGAAAAAGACCGGATTGCTGTTGACAATTGCCATGCTTGATCCCATGGATATCAATTCCATTGATGCCATGGAAGTCTATACCAATAGTGAAATTGAAACGGTTATTTGTACAGAACAGGATCTCAATCAGCTCCATTCGGGGCTTTACGGTTCTTACTCCGGTATCGGCGGTGTTCTTGATGATATGGAAGACATGCAATATGATAAGGAAACCGACAAAACAGAAATTACCGAAGATGTAGAGGTCAGTTCACTTCAGGGTATGGCCGAGGAAGCACCTGTGATTCGACTGGTAAATTCAATTCTTTCCCAGGGTGTGCGTGAAGGCGCCAGTGACTTACATATCAGTCCTGAAAAGAACTACGTTCAGGTCCGGTTCCGAGTAGATGGAAAGCTGCATGAGGTGCCGGCACCACCAAAATCAATGTTCCTTCCGATCATATCCAGGCTCAAGATTCTGGCAAATATGGATATTTCAATATCCAGAATCCCCCAGGACGGTAGATTTACCGTTAAGATGAAAAATAAGGAAATAAATATCAGAACGTCCACCATGCCTTCAATTTATGGCGAAAATATGGTTCTTCGTCTTCTGGATACGAGCGGTGGTATTTTGTCACTGGAAAGACTGGGTATGTCTGAAGATGACAGAAAAAAGATCGAAAAAATGATCCGAAAGCCATACGGGATGATTCTAAGCACCGGCCCCACCGGAAGCGGGAAAAGCACCAGTCTGTATTCAATTTTAAAAAATATCAACAAACCGGATATAAACATCATTACCGTGGAGGACCCGGTCGAATACAGAATTGAAAAAATACGGCAGATCCAGCTGAACCGGAAAGCAGGGATGACCTTTGCCGATGGTCTCAGATCCATTCTTCGACAGGATCCCGATGTCATCATGGTTGGTGAAATTCGTGACGCCGAAACCGCCACTATCGCGGTTCAAGCCGCATTAACCGGACACAGGGTTTTTAGCACTCTGCATACGAATGATGCTGCCGGTGCAATTACAAGATTTGTTGATATGGGGGTAGAGCCCTTTCTGGTGTCCTCGGTTATGATCGCTTCATTTGCCCAGCGCCTGGTTCGAACCGTATGTCCGCAGTGTAAGAAGCCTTTTAAACCACCTGAGAAAATGCTTGAATTCTGGGGGTTGGAAAACGCAGAGAATACAAATTTCGTGAAAGGAAAGGGATGCTTTAACTGCCTGAACACCGGATATAAGGGACGAACCGGTATATATGAGGTGCTGGTGATTGATGATATGATACAAAAACTGATATTAAAAAACAGCACTTCGCAGGAAATTACTCGCGCGGCCATTGAGGCCGGAACGCTGAATACGCTTAAGAAAAATGCAGCAGAAAAAGTAAGACAGGGGATCACCACCTTTGAAGAGGCAAGCTCTGCGGTGCTTGTTTAGCGTGGTGGCAACATCATGACGATTATTTATTGTCGAGCCTGGCCGGCATGTTGTTTTTGCGATTAAAGATAATGTTACGAGTTTCGAGTTTCGGGTTACAATGTATGAGGATTATTTCCGTTTTTTTTACACGCAACCTGCAACCCGTAAAACGCTTATTTTCAGGCACTTTTATTTTCGAGGGAAAAAATGCCGATTTTTTCATATAATGCCCTGGCAGAAGACGGCAGGGCGCAAAAAGGTTCCATCGAGGCGGAGTCACTTGAAGCGGCAAACAGCCTGCTTTCTTCCAGAGGGTTAATGCCCACCACAGTCAAAGAAGAAGCAGGTGCTGCGATCGGCTTTACCTGGAAGTCTATTCAGGAGCAAATGACACCCATAAAGGCCCCTGACCTTATTCTTTTTACCAAACAGTTTCGTACCATGATACGTGCAGGTGTGTCGATGATGCAAATATTGCATATTTTGCAGCAGCAAACCGAAAACATGAAACTTAAAAAAATATTGGGTAAAATGCAGAAGGATGTCAATGAGGGTTTGAGCCTTCATGAGGCCTTTGAAAAACACCCCAAGGTGTTTTCCGTGCTGTACTGCAGTATGGTGGAAGCCGGTGAAGCCAGTGGCGCTCTTCCGGAAATCCTCGACCGCCTGACCTATATCATCGAACACGAATATAAGGTCAAGTCAGATATTAAATCGGCCCTTCAGTATCCGATTGTGGTGGTTTCTTTTCTGGTTATTGCCTTTATTGTCCTGTTAACCTTTGTTATCCCAAAATTCGTGAATATTTTTGCCAATGCCGGCTTAAAGCTTCCCCTGCCGACCAAGTTATGCATGGCCTTATACCAGTTTATGAGCCATTACTGGGTCCTTATTATTGGCGGAATATTTATCGGGGTTGCACTGCTTGTCCTGTTTTTAAGGACCAAGCGGGGACAGTTTATAAAGGATGCTTTATTTTTAAAAGTACCGATTGTCGGGCAGTTATTGCTAAAGGCCGCTATTTCACGCTTTGCCAGCATATTTGCCATACTGCATTCAAGTGGGGTCGATATCCTTGACTCTATGGACATTCTATCCGGAACCATTGGCAACGCTGCTGTTGCCCACGAACTGGAAGGGATCAAAAATCGTCTGGAGGAGGGGAGAGGGATTGCCGGGCCTCTGATGGCTGCAAAGTATTTTACCCCCATGATGATTAATATGGTTGCCATCGGAGAGGAAACAGGAAACCTTCAAGACATGCTTCAAGAAGCATCCGACCATTATGACACCGAGGTCGAATATTCCATGAAGAAGATGTCCGAGGCCATCGGGCCCATGCTGACAGTCGGTCTTGCCGCTGTGATCGGTTTTTTTGCCCTGGCCATTTTTCTACCCATGTGGGATTTGACCACAATGGTGAAATAGTGTCCCAACAAGAAGTACGCTTTATAAATAAAATAGGGATAATATCCGAAAAGAGTTGGCCGGATTATGATGATAAGGATTCAGGATTAGAGGGGTCTGGGATTCGAATGAAATGCTTAAGTAACCGTTGATAGTTATAATAAAGACTCGGATATTATTAAAGAAATGGGTTATGCTGAGCAGGGCAAATTAGAAATGCTGCAAGTTGAAAGATGAGGGCTTAGAATGTTCAAAAGACTTATAAAATCGGCAGGAAAAGCACTTGACCCCTTGAATCCTTGAATCCTCGAACCCTTTTCATTAACCAACCTGAAGGCGAACCTTATTTATTAACCTTATGCGAAATAACTAAATACATGATCACTCAATACATCAAAAGGCTCCAGAAGCATCCGCAATACCACATCAGCCTTTATATTATCATTCCTTTTATATATGCCGGGTTTACCATACTGGCGGCAATTGTGGCTTACAGCCTGACCAGATACGACCTTATCCACGGGATTGGCTTTAAAAATGCTGTTTTCTGGGCAACCTCTCTCGTCGGCTTTTTTGCTTCTTTAACCGGGTTTATCCTTGTTCGTTTGATGCTGAAACCGGTGGAAAAGTTTGTGGAAAAAGCAAAGAACCTTCCCAATATTTCGAACTCCGAAAACCAGAAAGAAAGCGATAAATCACTCGACCAAATTCAAAAGTTCACCAATGTTTTTAATCAGGTGACTAACGTACTGAGCCGAATAGACGCCAGGCATTTCTTCCCTAAAATCATTGGCGAGAGCCTGGCCATGCGAAGTCTTTTAAGCCTGATTATGAAAGTGGCACCGACCGATTCCACCGTCCTTATACTTGGTGAAAGCGGAACAGGTAAGGAGCTGGTGGCAACGAGCATCTATGAGCAAAGCCTTCGCAAAAACAAACCGTTTATTAAATTAAACTGTGCGGCCATACCGGAAGAACTTTTGGAAAGCGAACTTTTCGGCCATGAGAAAGGGGCCTTTACCGGGGCGACCACCTCTAAAAGCGGCAAATTCGATATGGCCAATGGTGGCACCATATTTCTGGATGAAATTGGTGACATGCCCTTTAACCTTCAGGCCAAAATCCTCCGCGTGATCCAGGAACGGGAATTTTATCGTGTGGGCGGGACCTGGACGATCAAGGTAAATGTTCGTTTTATTGCTTCAACCAATCAAAATCTTGAGCAAATGGTAAAACAGGGAAGTTTCAGGGAGGATCTTTTTTATCGTTTAAATGTATTTTCGCTCCACCTGCCCCCCTTAAGGGAAAGAAAGGAAGATATACCAATTATTGTGGATCACTTTCTGGAAAAATCCGCAAAACCTGTTTCAATTTCATCCACGGCATTGCAGATGCTGGCGGCAAATTCATGGCCGGGAAATATAAGAGAGCTGCAGAACACCATTGAACACGCTGCGGTGATCTGTGATGGGGATTTTATTGAGCCTGAACACCTGCCGATATCAATCACCGGTGCGTTCATCAATAGTGGAGAAGACCTTCCCCCTCTACCTGCCAATGCCACCCTGGACCAAAAGCTCAATGAAATCGAAAAAGAAATGATTATCGAGGCGTTAAGAAAAACAGGGGGGGTTCAGATCAGGGCCACGGAACTCTTAGGGATCAATCAAAGAAGCCTGTGGCACCGGATCAAAAAACATCAGATCGACGTAAAAAGCATCAAAAATGACAATATTTAATTTATAATCTACATTTTTTGCAGATTATACCTCTATGTAAGAAATATCCGAAACCGGGCTAATTATTTTATGAGAAAGACAACATACTGAATATAAGGTCAATTGTTATGCTTAGTCATAGTTCTTTTGATTTTTGGCATATTTTGGCACAAAAACTGCATTAACTATTAACACCAAAACGAAAAGAGGTGTTCAATTCACAGCTGTAAAAGTACGTAATTGGTTTATGGGAAATGAAACAGTACTTAAAATCCTCTTTAACGGGTTTTTAAATACAAATTTTAAACTTTATGGAGTTAGAACTGGAAAAAGGAGAATGTAATCATGAACAAAACAAGAAACAAAAGACTGTTAAAAAACCAGGAGGGTTTTACTTTAGTCGAGATCATTGCGGTATTGATCATCCTGGGTATCTTGGCCGCTGTTGCCGTGCCCAGGTATATTGATCTTGAGTCAAATGCCAAGGATAGAGCAATCGATGCCGGAGTGTCTGAATTAAACGGAAGAGAAAATCTGAACTGGGCGAATATTAAAATACAAACCGGAGCACCTGAGAACGATGGTGATATGGAAACTGCTTGTTGGAATGCCATGACTCCTATTGAACTTGGAGATGACTATGATGAGTCTGCCCTTGGAGCAGGCGGAGGTAATCTCGATTTTAAAGGCACTGCTGTTTCCCTGACAAGGACAGCCGCAACTCTCATTACACCTGGCCTCTGGGTTAGGACTCCGCCAGGTCCATAAAAATAAGTTCTTAAAATTTATAAAAATATTATAATTGAAATATAGAACGATGGGTAAAAAGTGTTCATATTTTTTTATAAACCCACTAGATATATGAAAATGAGACCATTTCTTAAAAGAAGTCAAGGCTTCACGCTGATTGAAATCATGGCCGTGCTGGTGATCATGGGTGTGATGGCATCGGTGGCAGCCAGAAAGATAAATGATATTAGCGGGACTGCAGAGTTACGCGCATTGGAAACCGGCATAGTGGAACTTAATGCCCGGGAGATGTTGTATTGGACAAACGCCAAATTTGCTCCGGGTGGCTGGGGTGGCAATGGTGGTGATACTGGGGTATGGGCGGTTATGGCTCTAGATACAGACGTTGGTACTGAGTATTCCTGGACAGTTGGTCCGGATCGTCTTGCCGGCGGAACACTCAGTTTCGGATCACAATCAATTCCTTTAAACCGGGCTGTCTCTACAAACATAGCAGCAGCCAGGTGGTCGTCATAATAATAATTCAATACGTCCTGAAGAAATTTCCTTTGGAATTTTTCTTCAGGACTGCTTCCTTTTTTCTCTTCTTGTTGTCAAATTTGTTTTTCCCTAATGGTCTTCAGTCTTCAACCTTCAGCCTATCTACCTGAGTAATAATATATTTCTATACATTCCCGTTTGTTTCCGTGGTAAAAATGCACAAATCGAGGTTTTTCTTGACAGGTTCAGTCAACCGCATGCTATTTAAACTATGCATCCACTTTTTTGTGACTTTTTCCTTTATTTAGTTGTATATGAATAAAAGACAAGAAAATGAAACCATTGAAAACGTTTTAAACGGAGATAGGGAAAAGTTTGCACTTCTTGTGGATCGATACAAAGGGCCTGTTTACAACCTGGTGTATCGGTTGACCGGCAGCCGTGATGATGCAGAAGATCTGGCCCAGGAAATTTTTTTAAAGGCTTATCAATCTTTAAACAGTTTTAAAATAAAACGGAGGTTTTTTCCCTGGCTTTATACCATTGCTGTCAATTTAACCCGAAATCACTTAAAAAAGAAAAAGCCAATACTAGTTAAAAACGTCGATCGTTTACCAGCCGATAAAACTAGTCCTGAACAGGCGGTTTCTCATCAACAGGAAGCCGAAGCGTTGGCCCGATATATTCAAAGACTACCTGTTTCTCTAAGGGAAGCGATCATTTTAAGATATTATCATTATTTGCACTTTGAAGATATTTCCCAGATATTATGCATATCCTTGAGCGCGGCAAAAATGAGAGTTTATCGCGGGTTAAAAAAACTGGAAATTTTGATGAACAAAAATACCAAATAATATTTAACCACTGATTTTCACCTAGAATCCACTGGAAAATATATCCGTGATTTTCCGTGGTAAACCTTTTGCCTCAAATGAAAGCAATAAAGTGCCACGTCCTCCGAAACAATTCGAAAATATGAAAAAATTTGAGCATATCATTCGTATTGCTCAAAATACCAAGGCTGTTTCTCTTCCGGATGGTTTTACCGAAAAAGTGATGGAGAACCTTCCGCCAGGTCCGCATACTTCAGGGTCTAAACTGCGGGAATTTTTATTACTGGCTTTGCAGAAGCTAAATCTTCGCTCGTGGATAGAAGTTGAAACCGTGGCGGAATGTGCGGTTTGCTTTCTCATGGTTGGATTTTTTTATGTTATCATGGGGATTGTCATGGCCCTGGGGTTGAAAACCATGGGGGGGCAATCCCATGTGTCGGGTTGGATTATGATTCAGCCGCAAATCGCCTTTGCTTCAGCCATTGTTTTTATTTTCCTGGGTATTTTGTTGTTTAAAAAAAGAATGCTTGCCATTAAGCTGGCCTATGGAACTGCCATTTTATACATCGGTTTTTCCGTGTTTAACTCAGCAGGGATTCAAATGGCCACGGGAAATCCCCTTTCCGCAGCCGGTATGCTTTGCCTGACTTCCGGTGCTGTTCTTTTGGGTGTTTTCCTAACGGTCATTGTTCACAAATATAGAGGAATAATGTTGATGGAAAATTTTTAAATTCACCACCGAGCCGCTGAGATCGAAGAGAATGGATTGTTTTTTCGTTTTTTGCTGACCTTGTGGTGATAAATAAAATAAGGTGAAGGAACACAAATGGGTATAAAAAACAATTTAGGCTTTACGGCCATAGAAATTATAACAGTCATGATTGTCATGGGCATCATCAGTGCCTTTGTCATCGGACGTGCTATGGATGATGAGCCGGAGTTAATCGCCCAGAAGGAAGTTCTCAAAGTACACCTGCGGTACGCCCAGTCCAGAGCCATGAATTCAAATGATAATTACGGCATTCAATCCGATTCAACCGGTCATTCTTACTGGCTCTTCAGATATAATGGAACTTCCGGACTTGTCAGGGTCAATTTTCCGGGCGAACAGTTGGATCATATAAGCCTTTCGACGCTTGGGCTTTCCATGAATGCTGATTTCCTTATTTCTTTTGACTCAAGGGGGATACCGTATACGGACAATTTAGGCACCCTGCAAGTAGGAGACAGGACATTAACATTGTCTTCAGGCTCAGGTAACGAAACAATTATCATAACACAAAATACAGGATTCATTCAATGAGGACAAAATTATATTTGTTTACTAAAAACCAGGGATTTACTCTTTTGGAGGTGGTCATTACCCTGATTGTGGGGTCAATTTTGGGCACCATTCTGGTCCAGTTTATGGGAACCAGCATGAAAAATAGCTTTGAACCGGTTGTTATGGTTCAGGAGGCCAATGGCGTTCATGAAATCATGGAAAAGTTGAATTCGGTTTATAAAATGAGGCTGATGACTTCAGCCGACAATCCTCTGGCTGATTTTAAAACGGATGTGGAAACCGGAATGAATCCACCGCTTGCTCCCGTCATCGGACATTACACAGTTAATGAGACAAGGTATATTACCTTTACCGGCGGGGTAGAAGATGCAGCAGATGACCCTTCACCAGATCCACGAGTTTTAAAGGTAACCATTACCCATGGAGGGCAGAGCCTGACGGCGCTATTTACAAAGTAAAAGGGAAAGGTAAATGACAGGCAGACGGCAGTAAAAAATGAACATCGAACATCGAACGTCCAACATCGAATATTGAATGGGAAGGGAAAAGGCAGAAGAAATAGGAGTAAAAAATGAGAAATGAGTCAGGATTTACCTTGATAGAGATCATCGTTTCCCTTGTACTGGTGGGTATGATGGCTGCCATTGCGGGTATGGGGATCGTGACCGGCACCAAAGGATACCTGCTGGCAAAGGAAAATTCCCACATGGCCCAGAAAGCGCAAATTGCCATGGCCCGAATCCAGCGTGAATTAATGGAACTGACTGACATTGCTGCCACACAGGCAGATCCTGCCTTTATTGTCTATGATAATACAACCGGCAGGCATGCCATTGCCAGGGAAGGTTCTGATGTGAAGATGTATGATCTGCCTGCAGGAGTGATGAGTCCCCCGGCGGATGCCGGGGATATTCTGGTGGATAATGTGAATAACTTTACATTATCATACTATCAGGGGACAGATTCCTGGAATGGAGCGGACATTCAACGTCTTTCAACCATCAAAGCAGATCTCACGCTGGACCGCTCCGACGGAGCCGGTGATACGGTTACTTTTACCACCACGGTCAATCCGAGAAATACCAATAACTACGGCGGAGTGCCACCCACCGCCGCTCCCTTCAGCGCCCCTAACTATACCTGCTTTGTGGCGGCTGTCGCTTCCGGCGAGACGTCAGTTCCCACAGCTCTTTTGTTTGGTTTGTTTATTGTTGCATTCGCGTTTTTAAGCCTTTTTTTTCTCACCCAAAGGCACCATGCTTCGCCTTCGGCTATGCATGGCAAGCAAAGGCGGACGGCAAAAGGCCATGTCCTGCGTAGCCGCAGGCGAAGCAGGAAGAGGGCACAAAGGCTGGGAGGCGGTCAGATCGGAAAGCTGGAAGAAAACAAGGGAAATGTGCTAATCGGTCTGATTGTCACCATGATGATATTTGCCGCTCTGGGTGCAGGAATGGTGGCCATGACCGGTACCTCCACGTTCAGCCAGGTGACGGCAAACACCACTTCAAAGGCATATTACCTGGCGGAATCGGGTTTCAGATACGCCGCCAGCGTATATGTTAATACCGGGGATACCGATACAGATGGCGAAATTGAAGACGACAGGAATCAGCAGCTCCAGAACATTGACGGATCGGTTTTTACATTGATTAATCCCGATAAAAGATTCGACCTTGTAATTTTTCCTTATTATTTTGTGACTACCGGCCCATTTCCCAGTACGAGTACATTAATCGGCACTATGTTCCCAGGTCAAATGCCGGACAATTTCACCATGCCGGCCACAGGCAGAATAAACATTGGTAATCATATTTACAATTATACAGGTTACGCTGCCGGAATATTTACTATTCTAGGAGGCCTGACGGATGACGTCGGTGCTCGGATGAATGTGCTTCCTGTAGGAAATCCTCCAGGGGCAGCTACTATGACAAATGGAGGCGATCTCACCCTTGTCAATGCTGCCTTTTTTCCCGCAATCACCGGAAAATTCATGATAAATGGAATTACCTATACCTATGCAACCAGAAACGGAAATACGTTTCAAAATATTACCGATGCAAATAATCCGGCCAGGGTTTTTTCTCTGCCGGTGGATGCCAATACCAATCTTATCTTAAGACCTTATTTAAGGGTTCGTTCCACCGGAACCGTGGGCCAAGGAGTTGAGGCTGCAAGCCGCGATATTATATATAACGTTCCCATCCCCGATTCTCCCACTGAGGGGATCACAGTACAGGTTCATGATACTTTTGAAACCACAGATCACTGGAAAGGCTCTACGTGGGGCAGTCATGCAGTACAAAATATCGAAGGAGAAAATGTGTTGAAGGTTACCGGCACAGGAGCAGTACCAGGAGCTCCTAAAGCAAGCCTTATCGGCCTGGACTGGTCAACCACCGATGCCAACCTGGCATCCGCTCACTCTTTATCCGGATATTTTTTAAGCTACGATGCCCAGGTCAAGGTGGGGTTTGTTCCGCCCTTTACGCCTGGGAGTTGGAGTGATGGGGACCCCGAGACAAACGGACCTGACGGTTTGCCCAAATATTATGCGGCCGGCCTGTCTTTCCGGCTGGATGAAAGCAATAACAGCTATGGGGTTTCTTTTATGCGCGGCAGCAATTTCACCAATCCCCTGCCTGACAACATTGACGATGCCATTGTTCCTCAGGATCAAGTTCCCCTGATTGTCCTGTGGCAGCAGATAAATTCAGGAGCGGACAGACAATGGCTGGCATATAAATATCTGACCGGGCCTATTATATTCTTTGATGATATGGATAGTGGTGCACCCGGGTGGTCGGCGCCTATTGATAATGCGACTCCTCCGTGGTGGTTGAGTTCACTTGATTCTCATAGCCTGCCGACAATGTGGTCTGACCGGACCGGTCATTATGTTAATAATGAAGACGCATCACTAATTTCTCCCTCAATTGATCTTACCGGACATACATCTGCGGTTCTGACCTTCTGGCATGAATATTTTTTTAATGATGCAGGCGATAGTGGGCGTGTGTATATCAACGGCAGCGAGATCGCCTCATTTGTCGGTCCTGACTCGACAAGTGATTGGGTCAAGGTCGCTATCGATATCAGCGAATATATACCCAATAATGTACAGATCACATTTCGCATTCAAACCGATGGCGCTGGTACTGACCATGGCTGGCACATCGATGATGTGGCTATTTCAGAGGGCTTTTCGGTCAACGAGTCCACCCTTTTGGTTCGAATCAAGGAAGCCGGCGAGGTGCGTTTTAACAGCGGCGGAACCACTGCCATTGAAGATGGGGATATTATCACCCAGGCAAACGGTGCCATGGGAACGGTGGTGGGAAATCCGATACTCTCTGCGGGCAGTTGGGCTGGGGGCGATGCGGTTGGAATAATCACCCTCAACAGAGTATCGGGAACCTTTAACAGCGGCCAGGCAATTCTGGTGGGTGGAAGCAATCTTGCCACCTGTCAGGGTTTCACCGACCGCAATAATTACATCAAGGTGTTTTATGGTGATGTAACAGGTGAAGGTACAGCGAATAATGACCCTTTTGATTTAGAAAGATCACCAAATTTGCGCAATGAAATTCACTGGCCTCCTGGTGAAGTTGAGGACTGGTCCGCCGAAACCGATTTTTTCACTCTGGTCCGGTGGGATGCTGTTAATACTACTAGTTTACCAACTGTAGACATTGTGCCTTCTGCGTATGAAACGGGGGTTATTATCCTTAGCGATGAAAACACTCTTTTTACCCCAGATTCCGGAATTTTATCCTATGCCCGGCCGGAACTCGGGCTGCATACATTCGGCCATGGCTCCACCGACGTTTATTTCGACGATTTCGGCTTACAAGTTGAAATTGCCTCAGGAGCCGGATTCTTGACACCGATACAAGAATAAAAGCTGGGAGTAATAGCATCATGGCACAATTAGTAGTTCAGTGCCACCAAATGATTTAATTGGAATTTAAATATCGAATATCGAACAGGGAATTATGAATATCGAAGTGAGGATTCTATCTTTTTATAATATAAAGATAGAACCAAGCGATTCAACATTTTATCATTGGAAATTCTTTGTTCGGTATTCTGCGGTTCAAAACATATTCAAAGCACGCACCTTGTAATCCGCAAACTGCAATCTAAAAACTCCCTTCTTGCGTTAATTCCATCCTGTGTTATATTACTTCAAGTAAATTGGAATAATAAATCTATCACGGAAACATGAAAAAAAGAAATTTTTTCGTGCTTTCTATATTTATGGCAAACAGTATAAAAAAATTACAGCTATAATTATTTATAATACAAAATGAAAGGAAATATTGATGAAACTGGCAATAAGCGGTAAAGGAGGCGTAGGCAAAACGACTTTTTCAGCTCTGTTGGCACGTACTTTGGATAAGCAGGGCAAACATGTTCTGGCAATAGATGCGGACCCGGATGCAAATTTTGCGGCTGCTCTCGGCATTGAGGATTCCGATAAAATTACTCCCATTGCCGAAATGAAAGACCTTATTTTTGAACGAACCGAGGCAAAACCCGGAACCATCGGAGGCTTTTTTAAAATAAATCCCAAGGTGGATGATCTCCCCGACGCCCTTTCTGTAAAAATGGGCAATATTAAACTGATGCGCCTGGGCGGTGTGCCCAAAGGAGGGGGCGGATGCATATGCCCGGAAAGTACGCTGTTGAAGGCGTTGGTCATGCACATTGTGCTGGCAAGGGATGAAGTCGTTGTGCTGGATATGGAAGCCGGAATCGAGCATCTTGGAAGGGCAACGGCACAGGCGGTTGATAAATTGATTATCGTGGTGGAGCCCGGACGCAGAAGCATTGATACGGCTGCCAATATTAAAAGGCTCGCTGCAGAAATCAGACTAGATAATATAGCGGTGGTGGGAAACAAGATACGAAGCGAAAAAGATGAACAGTTTTTAACCAAACATTTATCAGATTTTGAGTTCTTAGGTTTTCTTCCCTATGATGATGCACTGATTGAAGCCGACCTTGAGGGTATTTCCCCCTATGATGTAGATTCGCCTTCAAACGCACGGGTTGAAAAGATGATTTCTAAACTCTAATGAGAAGACGAAGAAGATATCCTTCTAAAAAACCCAGAGCAAAAGGCAAGCAGGTCAATTTTCCTAAGAAATCCAGAATAGCGAAAATTAAACCCGGCGCAGAAGCCGGATTAAAAAAGGTTTTTGCTTCCATAGGTGTTCCGCATAAAAAGCCCTTTACCCCGGATCCCTTCCAGCTTGAAGCCCTTTCAGTAATTGAAAGTGCTGATTGCCTGGTGACCGCTCCAACAGGGTCGGGAAAAACATGGATCGCACGACAGGCAATGGCCAGGATATATGAAAAAGGCCAGAAAGCATGGTATGCCTCTCCCCTAAAAGCGTTATCCAATGCAAAGTATAATGAATTTTCATCTTTTTTTGGTAGCGGCAATGTGGGCATATTGACCGGTGACCGAAAAGAAAATCCAGATGCACCTGTGATAGTGGGAACAACCGAAATTTTGCGAAATCAACTGTATGATGCCATGCATGATGGAAAATCATTGTCCGTTGATCTGGTGATTTTGGATGAAGCGCATTTTCTTGGAGATGAAGACAGGGGGGTGGTGTGGGAAGAAATAATGATTTATCTTCCCCCCAGGATATCGCTTCTTTTGCTTTCCGCTACCATAGGAAACGCAAAGCAGATTGCCGGATGGCTCAATCACATGCGATCTAATAAATGTATTGTGGTTGAAGAGATAAACAGACCGGTTCCGCTTTGCCCTCTTTTTCTGCATCCATCGGGAATGCTTTTTCCGTTTTTAGCCGGTAAAGAGTTAAAGGGGAAAAAGAGAATTCATCCAAAGGTGGTTGAATATCTGAATGTCAGGCATCCTCCATTATTTGCCCCTCCCCGCCGATTGCCCCCCTTTGATGACATATTGCGTGTTTTAAAAAAATATAATCTGCTACCGGCCATATTTTTTCTTAAATCCCGGGCTGACTGTGACCGTGCCCTTGATCTATGCATGAAAAATCGTTCAAGCGGTTCTGAACAGGAAACACGTCTTGCTGAAAGGATTGAAAAACTAACTTTACAGCGTTCACATATTGCCAACCACAGGCAAAGGTGGCATCTTGAACACCTGGCTGTGGCAGCCCATCACAGCGGACAGCTGCCTGCCTGGAAGCTGGTGGTAGAAACGCTCATGACAGAAGGGCTTCTAAATGCTGTATTTGCAACATCTACCGTGGCGGCCGGGGTTAACTTTCCCGCCAGGACAGTGGTATTCCTAAATTCGGACAGGTTTAACGGAGTTGAATTTAAGCCCTTAAGTCCCACTGAATTCCACCAGATGACAGGAAGGGCAGGACGACGAGGAATGGACAACATAGGATTTACCGTTGCGATCCCAGGCAGGTTCATGGATTTAAGGCTGGTTGCAAAGCTTGTCACTTCCATGCCTTCTGATGTGATCAGTCAGATTAAAATCAATTTCTCAATGGTACTTAACCTGCTGTTGTCTCATACACCCGGCCAGATAGAAGATTTGCTGGAAAAATCTTTTGCCACCTATCAGATTGCAAAAGGGAAACCATGCTTTGCTAAAGCTACGCAGGGCAGGGGGCAAAAGGGCTTGTCCTGCGTAGCCGCAGGCGAAGCAGGAAAGGGGCTGCGAATTTTTAAACAGGTATCTGTAACTGACAATAAACTTCTCTGGCGGAATTTTTTGCGGCATCTTGATTTTCTTAAAGAAAAGAAATACGTGGACAACAACGACAGGTTAACCGATGATGGAATCTGGGCATCCAGGCTCAGGGTTGACCAGCCGCTTTTATTGGGCGAAGGGTTCAGGCAGAGAATATTCCCTGAATCTGATCCTGCCCTGCTTGCTGCAATTGTTGCGTCATTTGTGGATGAGCGCGATGCGGATGATCATATTGATAAAAAATCTTTCCCCAAAAGGCTTTTGACATCTTTTGTTAAGGTAAAAAAAAGGCTCGGACCTTTTTCAACAGAAATGGCATCCCGTGGGTTTGAAGTCAGAAAACTTTTTTTAAGACCGGCGGTTGCCATGTATATCTGGGCAACCGGCCACTCATGGGAAAAAGTGGTATCTGTTTCAGATTTAGAGGAAGGAACCTTTGCCATGCTGGTCCTGCGCACTGCGGATCATTTAAGGCATATCAGAGCCCTGGCCGATGTCTTCCCGGAAGTTTTGATAACCGCGCAAACCGCCCTTGAGCTAATTCTGAGGGAACCGGTGTTGGATGAATAAGGGAAAAGGGAAGGGATAAGGCAGGAAAATCAATCACTCCCCTTTCTTTTCCCTTCTGCCTTTCTTTTTCCTTTACTTTCCATCCAGAACCTCTCTTATCTTAACAGACAGCTCTTTCATTTTAAAAGGTTTTTGAATGAATTCGTTGCATCCACGTTCAAGTATTTCGGCTGCCTGGCTGTTGATACTGTAACCACTGGAAAGAAGAACCT
Organism: Thermodesulfobacteriota bacterium; assembly: GCA_034189135.1. Lineage (NCBI taxonomy): Bacteria > Pseudomonadati > Thermodesulfobacteriota > Thermodesulfobacteriota bacterium. The sequence goes on from JAXHVO010000115.1 coordinate 75,850, forward strand.
TTATTTTAGGATCGGTTTCTTTCAAACGGTCATAAAACTCTTTGCCGCTCATTCCAGGGATGATCATATCCATGATAACCATGTGGATCTTTTCCCGGTGATTTTTAAATATTTCAACAGCTTCTTTCCAACCCTCGGCAATCATGGCTTTATAGCCCAAGGCTTTTAGAATTTCCTGATTTACTTCAAGGATCATCTCTTCATCGTCCACCAAAAGGATGGTTTCCGTGCCTTTTAATATTTTTCGGGTTAATTCTTCTTCCTGAATGACCTCTTTATCCGATGCGGGCAGATAAATATTAAAAGTCGCTCCTTTTCCCTTTTCACTGTAAACATCAATAAGGCCGCCATGGTTCTTGATCACCTCGGAAGCGGAAGCAAGCCCCAAACCGGTCCCCCTGCCTTTATCTTTGGTAGTAAAAAACGGGTCAAATATTTTTTCCTGAATCTCCCTGTCCATGCCTGATCCGGTATCAACGACGGATACCTTCACAAATTCGCCCGGGGTTAATTTCAAATTTTTCGCCGAACCTTCGTCAATTACCACATTTTCCGACAACAAATGAAGATCTCCACCTTCGGGCATGGCATGCAGCGCATTGATATAAAGGTTTAAAAACACCATCTCCATTTGCCCCTGATTGACTTCCACTGTCCATATTTTTTTTAATAAATCGGTATGAATTTTTATTTCTTTTTTAGCTCGGCCAAACATGCTTGAAGTTCTTTTAATAAGCTCATTTAGATCAATGGTCCTGGCTGCATATCCTTCACCCTTGGAAAAGCCCAAAAGCTGTCTGGTAAGCGAACTGCCGTTTTCAACATAGCGTTCTATATTTTTTATTTTATTATAATGCGGATGGCTTTCATCGATATCGAAAAGCATTAAAGAGGCATTTCCCTGCATGCCCATGAGAACATTGTTAAAATCATGGGCAATACCCCCTGCCAGGTTACCGATGGCTTCCATTTTTTGTGAATGCTGGAGCTGTTTTTCCAGTTTTCTTTTTTCTATTTCCGCTTGAAAAATTTCGGTAACATCTCGCACAACCCCCCTGAATCCGGCAGGTTTGCTTTTATTGTCTTTAATCAGATAGAGAGAAAACTCAACGGCTCTGGTGGATCCATCCTTTCTGATAACCTCAAAATCTTTTACCTGGGCCGGCTCTCCGGTTCGGCATACTTCATCAGTGATTTTATTAAGTCTTTTAGAATGCTGGGAATTGGTATATTCTCGATTATTCATGCCGATAAGTTCTTCACCGGAGTATCCCAGGATTTTGCAAATGGAATGATTAAAGAAAGTAAAGTTTCCCGAAAGGTCAGTTTCTAAAAATCCTTCTTTAATATTTTCAACAATGGTTCTATATTTTTCATCCTGCTGTCGCATGGCTCTATCAGCTTCCCGGCGACGATTAACACTGTATTGTATATGAGAGCCGAAAATAAGAAACATGCATAAAACAAGAACACGGGTCAGGGTTTCAAACATGTCCTCGCCAAGAAGATGATGTACCACATTTGCTTCGGGAGATAAGAAAAAGAACATAAAAGATTCCAGAATCCAGTAAATTGCGGCAATACCGATTCCGGTCAAGACAATCGAATCTAAAAACCCTGTACGGATGTTGGTTTTACCTCTCATGCTGTCCTGCCTTTGGTAAATATTCAGATTCACGGTACATGATCCTCAATATCTTTGAGATGCTAATTCTTTTCGATTAAAATGGGGCTGCTACCATACGTTGTAGCTGCCAATATTGATTAGTACCGTATATAGTGAACGAACCAAAATCTAAAAATAAAAAAGGGATTAGCCCACAGCCGGCGGGCCAACCCCTTTATGAGAATTTTGAAAAACATCCCTTTTCCAAGGTTACGCGTATCAGCCTATTTTCTGTGTCAGGCTCAAATTTCAACCCTTGAAATATGACAAACGATGTTGCAGTTAAAATGATCGTTTTTTGTGTATATTCAAAGGAAAGCATGCGCGTGAATCCCATCAAAACGGGACGCATTTTTCAAAAGCCTCAATATCTTCATGGTGCCGGAGGAGAGACTCGAACTCTCATGGTCTTGCGACCGGAGGATTTTGAGTCCTCTGCGTCTACCAGTTTCACCACTCCGGCTTTGGGTTCGATTTATATTAAAATAGACCGAGGTTGTCAATAACATTAAAAATATCCTCCGGCGGCAATTCACTTTGCCTTAAAATCAGCGGTGTTTCACCGGTGACATCAACAACAGTTGAACCGGCACCCCCTCTGAGCGGTCCTGCATCAAGTATGAGATCAACCCCGGCTACAATTTTTTCATCAAGGTCCTCCACCTGAAAACACCCGGCACTTCCGGAAAGGTTGGCGCTTGTTCCGGTTATCGGGCAGCCTGTAGCTTGAACCAGTTGGTGTGCAATATTAAGTCTCGGTAGCCGGATACCGATTTTTCTTGTTCCGGCTGTCAGGTTGGCGGAAAGTCCATCCTTTGCTTGAAACACAAGGGAAACCTTTCCAGGCCAGAATTTTTCTATGATAGCTGTTGCAGCAGGAGGAATGACAGCCGCAAGTCTGCCCAGCTCATCTTTATCTTTGATTAAAACCAAAATAGCCTTGTTGGCGGGTCTTTGCTTAAGGTGAAATATCCTGTTTACCGCTTCGGCGTTAAAAGCATCTGCGCCCAGACCATAAAGAGTTGTTGTGGGGAATACAACCACTCCCCCATCCCGGATAATGCGTGCGGCATCGGCAATTATCTCAGCATCCGGATGGGTAATATTTATCTTGCTTATTTTATTTGATGCCTTCAATTTTAGTTGCTTTCTCATCAACCTGCAATGCCATTTCAGCTTTAAATTTCTCCAGCTTTTGCGTAAGTTCGGGATTGGAAATAGCAAGAATCTGTGTGGCCAGAATACCTGCATTTCGCGCACCTGGCTTTCCTATTGCCATGGTGGCCACCGGAATACCGGGAGGCATTTGTACCGTGGAGAGAAGGGAGTCAATCCCCTGCAGGCATGAAGAATCTATGGGAACACCGATTACCGGCAAAGATGTATGGGCTGCAATAACTCCGGCAAGGTGGGCGGCATGACCCGCTCCGGCAATAATAACTTTTGTGCCGCGAGTGGTGGCAGTAGAGGCAAATTCGGCAGCTCTTTTCGGACTTCTGTGGGCGGAAGCCACTGTCATTTCAAAAGGTATATCAAATTTATTTAATACAGCCGTAGTTTCCTCCATAACTCCCAGGTCGGAATCACTGCCCATTACAATTCCCACTTTAAAGGATTGTCCGGTCTGTTTTGTATCTTTTCCTGTTTCCAAAAAATACCTCCTTTATTTTTACTATTTTCAATTCACAATTCACAATTTACAATTTAATCACAACCAACCTCGTTTGCCATCTGTTCCAGTACAGCCCGCTTTTTTTCGTCAAGTTCATTTCTGTCAATGACCGCCCCTTTGATGCCTCCGTTTAATGCTATTTCGGAAAGAAAGCAGTTTCCATTTTTTAAAATGTGAAGATCGATGTGGGCAAAAGGGAATTTTCCGCGCTTCATAACGCTGAGGCAGAACTCTTTTTTATCTTTATCCAGTACATACGGATGGCTTTTACCCCCGGAGGAAATATTCATCCTGAAGTTGTATGGGTTATACCGGGTATAGGCTTCAGTATAGTCACCCACTATAATAATGCGCACATCAGTGAAATTTTCCAGCAAAGGCTGAAGAACAAAAGGGTAACAGGACTCGATCAGAGCCATGTGGCTGTAAAGTGACTCGACAGTCTCCCATCTGCGTATACCGTAGCCACAGTGCATGTGGTTTTCCTTGCTTACAACCGGGCCGATCCCATGCCTGTTGTATAGATTGATGGCATCAATCAACTCAACCCGTCGGGTGATGACTTGGGTGTGGGGCAGCATCAGGTCCCGGAAAATCAGCGCCTGCAAAGCTTTAGAACTGTTTATTACCTGTGAAAGAGGTGATGGAAAGCAATGCACCTCCCGTTCAAGAAGATCGATCAGCATCGATTGTTTCAGATGCTTGGAAGCCAACATACCGACAAAGATATCCCCGGGACCAAGCTTATGATATAGTTCTTTTAATTTTCTGTTTCCACTGATGATCATATCATCCGATGCCTATGCCTTTCAATTCCCAACTCTATTAATCGGTCAAGGAGCTGGCCGAAATCCAGCCCGGCAGCATTTGCGGCCTGGGGCAAAAGACTTGTGGGGGTCATGCCCGGGATGGTATTTGTTTCCAGTACATAAATGTCGTTGTCCCTAACAATCATGTCGGTGCGGCTGTATCCGTTGCACGAAAGTGCCTGATGTGCCATTTTGGCATATGTCTGGGCTTGTGAAGTGAGTGAATCGTCAATACGGGCAGGACATATTTCTTTGGTAATTCCCGCAGTATATTTTGCTTCATAGTCGAAAAAATCATGTGTGTCATCCGGGATAATTTCTATGATGGGAAGGGCTTGCAAATCTTTGTTGCCGATGACTCCGCCGGTTATTTCGGTGCCTCTAATATAGGACTCTATCAGCACGGTTTCATCATATTCAAAGGCCTTTATAAGAGCACTTTTAAGGGCATCTTCTGTTTTGACTATAGACATCCCTACGCTTGACCCTCCTTCTGCCGGTTTGACCACCATAGGCAGGCCGATCTGTTTTCGGCAGTTTGAGGGATTGATGGGGTCACCCTTTTTAGCAACCATGTATTTGGGGATGGGGAGATCATGTTTCTGGAAAAGTTGTTTGGAAATGACCTTGTTCATGGCAATCGCACTCCCCAAAACTCCGGAACCCTGATAAGGGATATTGAGCAAATCGAGCAACCCCTGTACAGTGCCGTCCTCGCCATATAGACCGTGAAGTATGATCAAAGCGACATCGATTTTCGCAGAATCTGCGACCAGGCGGTCTATATCTGTTTTAGGGTCATATCTGATGATTTCGTATTTGGTCTTATCAAGAGCTTCAAAAACCTGGTTTCCGCTATTGATGGAAACCTCGCGTTCGGAAGATATGCCACCTGAAAGTAAAGCAACTGTGAGCTTTTTCATGGGTATATTACTCCTTTTTACCTTTTGCTTCCATACGTCCGGCTACCTTTTCCACATACTGCTGAGGAAGATCAAAGTTTATCGACGCATTTCGCATGGAATTTAATTTCAGTATTAAAAAGTTTAATTTTTTTAAGGTGCGATATTTTTCTTTCTCATCCTTCATGTTTGCAAGGAGGTCTTCCGTTTTCTTTATTTCATTTTTAATCTCGATTTCAGGGGGAGTAAAGTCAGCATTTTTTAATATTTTATAAGCCAGGCGAAGGTCTTCGGCAACCCGGCCTTCATCCTCTAAATCAAGCGGTTTCCCTGATCCGGGAAGGTCTTTAAAATCTCCTTTCTTCTGGGCCTTTTTAATTCGTTCTTCTACAATTTTATCAAAACCGGGAAACATGGATAGACCTTTTCACCTTCTTTTAAGCGATGACAGGTTTAAATTATATGTAACTACTTAGTGTCTGAACGACAATTGAAAACTGTTTGAATTTACGATGTAAAATCGCATAGAAGTAAAACGAAGATTTTCCAGAAAATGCATAATTTACTTGCATTGGCAACTCGTTAAAGG
>JAXHVO010000116.1 GCA_034189135.1 Thermodesulfobacteriota bacterium
TCAAAGAAAGAATCCTCAAGGGAATTGAAGAAATCAATACTGAGCCCGTTGTACATTGCTGGAAGAAATTCGATTTACCGCAAGCTAATATGTAAAAGTATTAATGAAACGTATTACTAGACGACTTCGATCGCAAGATCATTTGGGTTTTATGTCGCGAAGCACTTTCGCTTGCTGAAGCAGAATTAGTATTTCGGAATAATCCAAACACAAGAGATCTTTCCGCGCAGTATTGATAATTATGCTCCCATCAGAAAAAACTGTCGTTTCACATCCATCAAAATTAAGCTTTTTGCGTTGCCGGTAGAGGCTTTCTGTGGGCATCTTTTGAAATCCTTCTTTGAGGATTGGGCAAACTCAATACGATTGCACAGAAAAATATTGGTAAAAAGGCGATTGAGACCAGTGAAAACCAGATTCCATAAAGATCGGCTATCCTTCCTATAACTGGGGCGGCTCCACCTCCAATCGCAACAGCAACACCGAGAGTCACACCTGATGACAGCCCGACACGATTGGGGAGATAGTTTTGACCCAATACGATTGACGGACTGTAAGTCCCATAGAGCATTAATCCGATAGGGATCAATAACAGCATTGCTACCTGTGCGGTGTTCGTCATAATTAACATCGGCAGCAATAACGTCAGGCCGAAAAATCCAAGCAACATCACTTTTTTTTGTCCTATTCGGTCGGCCAAATTGCCGCCTAACAGATTGCCCAGTATCCCGGAGCCTGCAAAAATGGTCAGTGCCATGGCTCCTGCTGCTTTTGACTGATTCAAGGCATTGATCCAATAGATCGGAATAAAGGTATTTAAACCGTAAAAAATAATCGAACGCCCGATGATGGTAATGGTTAGCCGTGAAAATGCACCCCAGTTATCTTTGAAATCCTCAGTGTCCGATACACTCCGGTCCCGGCTTCTCCTTGTTTCCAGAGATTCAAATGCTGAAAATTGACTTGCCATAACTAAAGCCATTATGGAGACAGGTACGATAAGGACCAAGGTTCCTTTTAATCCCCACTGAAGCAGGGCTGTGGTTACTATCACTGGACCGATGGCAAAACCTATGGTGCCTCCGACGCCAAAAAGGCTCATGGCGGTTCCCTTCCTGGTTCCGGCTGCAAAATTGACCAGTCGCGCCGCCTCCGGGTGGTATGCTGCAATGCCTATCCCACTGACGATAGCCAGGAACATGATCCAGTGGTAACTCTGAAACATTCCGCATAAAGCAAGACCCATGCCTGCCAGTATCAGACCTACAGATAATAGCCATGGTTTGGAAAATCGATCTGCTGCATGACCAAACAGTGGCTGGACGATACTTGATGTCATGTTAGCGGCAAACACGATCCCTGCTGCGGCTGCATAGGAAAGATCATATGCCGCAATAAAAAACGGAAGCATGGCGGGTAATGCGCCCTGGTTAATGTCGGTGACCAAATGTCCGACAGATAGTACCCCGATAGGTCGATACTTCATGGTTGACTCCTTATTTCGTTTTATGGCAACTTCATTTATGATTGATCATAGCCTAAAAAGATGTTATCTTACTTGCGCTATGGAGACAAAATATACCTCAAAAAGGACAAAATCTACATCTCCAGACCCGGTAGAGGATATTGTCGGTGTTCACCGGCCCATCGTTGCGATGGCCAAAGAGTTTCCGCCCGGACATTTGATCCCTTACCACCGACACTCGCGAGCGCAGTTATTGTACGCGTCATCAGGGGTGATGACTGTCAAAACCCATAAGGGTATTTGGGTGGTCCCACCGCTCCGAGCCGTATGGATACCGGCCCATACCCGTCATCAAATTGAGATATTCGGCCGTTTGTCCATGCGAACTTTATATATTGATCCGACCTTTTTCGCCGGCCCATCTGCTGGCTGCTGCGTGCTCGCCGTACCTCCTTTGCTGAAAGAACTTATACTGCATGCTATAAGTCTGCCGAGGCTTTATCCATTAGGGGGACCGGAAGAACGGTTGCTGATGGTGATACTGGATCAAATCCGAAGTATGAGAATTGCCCCGTTGGAACTTCCCATCCCGGAAGATGCCAGGTTAAAGAAGATATACAAACGCCTTTCCAGTAATCCAGGGAATAATCGGACATTGGAGGATTGGGGGAAAATAGTGGGCGCCACCGGACGAACATTAGCCCGGCACTTTCGCTTGGAAACAGGAATGAGTTTTGGCCAGTGGCGGCAACAGATTAGGATCCTGGAAGCGCTAAAACGACTGGGCATGAAAGAACCGGTCACAACGGTAGCCATCGATCTTGGATACGATAGCCCGAGTGCTTTTATTTCCATGTTTAAAAAAGCGCTGGGTAAAACACCGGGGCAATATTTCACTGAGTGAATCAGTAGCCTCAATATACCAGGGGACTATTGCCAAAATCTCACTATATTCCGTCGAAACTGAAATAACGCACACCGCAGATGGTATTGCTCGATTCTGTCTGCGTCAGGCGGACGCTGTTAATTTCGGAACCCACTATACTGTTTGCCATAAATATGTTCCGTTTTAAATGAGGAAACTGTCTGAGTGTATTAGAGATGGTTAAGAAAGAACTATGATGGAATATGGTCAATTTATTAAAATAGTTCTCATAGCAAAACTTTAGTAATATAGTCAGTCTGTTCTTTCTTTATCATCTCTTATATACGAGTTTTTCATCGTTTAAAACGGAAGATATTTATGGCAATTACTATAATATTAAACAAGGAGGAAATGATGGAAAATTTAGTTCTTAGAGAAAAACAAGGCCATATCGGGTTGGTGACCTTAAATCGACCTGATGAAATGAATACTTTTACAGTGCCTTTTGCCAATCAGCTGGCACAGGCTTTGACGGATCTGGAAAATGATCCTGAAGTTAAAGTGGTAGTGGTAAAAGCCAATGGAAAGCATTTCTGTACCGGAATTCAACTGGACCAGTTTAAGGAAAAATCCCATAAACAATACCGTGATTTCCTGTATCAGATTGACGAGTTCTACCACACGCTGGCAGACATGAAGACGGTAACGATTGCATCGGTACAGGGGTATTGTTTGGCCAATGGAGCAGGCCTTGCGTATGCCTGTGATATGACGGTTTCAGCAGATTCCGCCACTTATGGGACAACGGCCATTAATGTGGGTTTGATCTGTCTGGGGCCTGCGGTTCCCATGATTGAAATAGTCGGCAAAAAGAAAGCCATGGAAATGATATTGAGCGGGAATGTGATCAAAGCGGATGAAGCCGAAAAGCTTGGCCTGGTGAATAACGTGGTTCCTTTGCAAGATCTGGAAGCGGAAACCATGAAACTGGCCGAAGAGTTGGCTTCGAAAAGCCCATCTTCACTAAAAATCGGAAAAGAAGGACTAAACAGGCTGTATGATCATACATACCATGACAGCTTGAATGCCATGGATGACCTGTTTGCTGCCTTGTGTGCTACCGAAGATGCCGAAGAAGGAGTGAAAGCCTTCCTGGAAAAACGCAAGCCAGTTTGGAAAGATCGATAATTACAACATTCAATCTGAACTGTTATAAGGAATTCTAAATGAGCGAATTATCTGTGTATGATTTATATAACAGTGAAACCTGGCAGGACCGGCTTGGCGAAACGTGGTCTGCGTTGGGTACCTTAATGGATCCGGACAACATCATCCTGCAGTCCAGCGGCAAGCGCAATGAACTTTGTCATAAGATCCGAAGCCGGAATATCGAAAGCCATCACGGTTCAGTCTGACGATCAATCGAACACTTTCACATAGGCGGCAACTCTTTGGACTGCGGAATATTGCCAATATTTCACGGTCAACCCGGTTCATTATACACTGTGCACTAATGGTCGTAATCTACCTCATTTACGATCACTATTAAATCTTCTTTCTCTTTTTCCAGGGTTTAAGAACCGATAAAAATAAGGCCAGAACAAGTGTTGAAAGTTGAAAGGTTCCCCAATACAAAACCATGTGTCTATTATGAAGATAACTTGGGTCTGCCAATGCGGATAGCCCTTGAGCTTTTGAGATTGGACCTAAGGCGTTAACCCAAGGGCCCAACCAAAAAGTCCCAAAAATAACCCCAAATATGGTAATGCACCATTTAACAATAATCCACTTATGTTTGAACCACCCCCAGCCTGTGAACATGGAATATACTAACCCAGTTAAAAGTGCACCATTTGCTCCGGGAATTATGATAAAATCATCAATGAATTTCATTGACACGTCTATCCCATAAAGTTGCATTCCATCTGTGGCTTTTAAAAACGGATTCATTAAACTAAGAATTATGGCTGCACCTACCCACATGCAAGCACAAAGAATGTGAATCCCCTTTAACCATTTTTGCCCCTTTGCACTCATTTTTTTCATTTCGTTTTCCTCTTATCGCAATTTGCGCTGTCATATGGTTTTAAGGTTGTGAGTAATTGTTTTGTGTATTCTCCTAATAGCCACCATATCTTTAGGGTTTACGCCTCTAAAAAGCTTTTCAATAGTATCGATGGCAATTGGTATTAGCTTTTTTCTTAAATCTTTACCCCTTTTCGTTAGATATACTCGCTGCAGTCTCTTGTCTTGGGTATCCGATCTTTTTTCAATGAAACCTTTAACTTCTAATTGTTTAATAATCATAGTCATATTATGTCTGTTTTTCGTTGTTTTCTGAGCAAGTTTACTCTGGTGTAATCCCTCCATCTCCCATAACCGATTCAAAACAGCCCATTGTTGAGCCGTAATTTCAAATCCTTTTTCACGGAAAGAACGGTAAAGGCAAACATTCATTTCTCTTGCCAAACTATTTATTATATATCCAGGTGAATTATCGAGCGGAAAAACCTTCGAAATTTTTTTCATGTGATCTCCATAAATTATATGTTACTATAATAACGTTATTAAGGTAACAATAAGTTGAAAATTTTATTTTTGTCAAGTTTTCCGGGAAAAATGGAGCGGGGACTAATGAGTCTTCCATGATGATACTAACCAAATCTATTTGCAGGACTGGAAGATTAAAACGACAATAAAATGCTGGTGATTATGAGTCTGAATAAACACATTACACAGCCGGGACATCGAGACCAAGGACTATTGCCAACAGTCCACAGTTTGCCCGGTATATAATCCACCAAGGAATGATGTTCGTAGTCCTCGCCTTAGCATCTTTCGGGCAAGCAAATGGACATTAGATACATGAATGGATTTTATGCCGATCTCGCGGCTTCCCATCCAATCAAAGCCTTCTTTCTCGCAGATCCCCAACGATATTGATGGATTTTTCCAGATTTAGCAATCACCCTATGGCAAGGAATTAGATAAGCAACGGGATTGATGGCAATGGCGTTCGCAACCGCCCGAAATGCTTTGGGGTGTCCTATATGAGAGGCAATATCTTGGTAGCTTACCACCCATCCTTCGGGGATGCTCAATAGAGCTTTCCATACATTTATTTGAAAGTTTGTACCCTTAAGGTGTAAATTAAACGGGCCTGGATTTTTATTCCGATCATATCTGAATATATCCTTCGCAATTAAATTGATGGGTTTGTGGCTTTCAGTGAATACGGCTCCAGGCCACGTTTCAAAAAGCTGGTTCAACGCTTCGGACCGTTTATCCCCTTTTACAAATCCAAGATGACAAATGCCTCGTTCTGTGGTGGCAATCAGGCAGTCGCCGAATGGAGAGTCACAGAAATCATAAAATATTTCCAGTCCTGCCCCCTGTTTCTTAAATTCGCCAGGCGTCATCGCTTCAAAGGTAACGAATAAATCATGAAGGCGACTGGGCCCTGACAGACCCGCGTCCAAGGCTGTTTCAAGGATACTCTTTGACTCGGCCAGTCGTTCTTTGGTGTAGTCGAGGGTCATAAACTGCATGAATTGGATCGGACTTATTCCTGCCCACCGTTTAAACATACGATCAAAATGATATTTGCTAAGATGAACACTTTCTGCAATTTTTTCCAATGTCGGTTGGGATTTAAAATTGGCTTCTAAATACTGAATGGCCTTTTCGATTCTTTTGTAATCGTCTGATTGCTGGGAATAATCGTATGAATGCATTCCAACCCCTTTCAATCGCGAAACTTTAAAATTTCAGCATTTAAGATAACAATTTGTGAAATATTTCTACCGTTTTCTTTACATCACTTTCGTTTGTTCGCCAATTTACAACACTTACGCGCATTGCCAGTCGATTCTCCCAGGTAGTTGGTGAGAAAAATGCGACTCCAGAATCATTAACGGCATCAATAATTTTTTGTGTCTGAGTATCATGATCTATTTCACCTGCATTCTGTTTTAAATCACGAAATCTTAGCAGCCCCTGATTTAGTTTTGACTTCCATATGATTTCAGCACCAGGCAGCTCTCCTATTTTTTCAATTATCATTTCACAAAACTTACAGGTTCTTGCTACTAAGTCAGAAACGCCTTCTTTCCCAAGTTCTCTTAAAGCGGCATAAACAGGGACTCCTCGCGCTCTGCGTGACCATTCCGGATTCCAATCAATTTGATCTCTGGCTATCTTATCAGAAGCAATATAAGATGCTTGTATTGTCATCGCCTCTCGGTGAGAGTCCTTATCCTTAACAATCGCTATCCCACAATCGAAAGGAACATTAAGCCATTTATGGGCATCGGTTGCCCAACTATCAGCCAGTTCGATACCTTTTGTAAGATCCTTTTTGTTTGGATTCGCACGAGCAAAAAGACCGAAAGCACCATCAACATGAATCCAAGCACCATGCTGTCGTGCGATGGGAATAAGCTCAGAGAATGAATCAAAAGCTGCGATATTTAGATCAGCAGCATCTAAAACGACTATTTTAGGTCCTTCGAATTCCTGCAAAGAGCTTTCAAACTCTGAAACGAGTATTTCACCCTGGTCATTCGTATTAATTGCTTGAAGCGATTTGTTTCCAAGTCCAAGATAGCGTATCGCACGGTCGACGGACCCATGTCGATGCTGACTGGTAAACACCTTAATTGGGGGAGCGCCAAAAAGCCCATCTTGGGAAACAGACCACCCGACGTTTTTTAATACCTTGTTTCTTGCTGCTGATAGACAGGTAAAATGCGCAAGCTGACAACCGGTGGTAAACGCGAAGGAACTCTCTCTCGGCAAATCAAGTAATTCCAATATCCATTCACCTGCTGTCTCTTCAATTATACTTGTAGCAGGACTACAGGCATAAAGTGCGGAATTTTGATCCCAGCTACTGACAAGCCAGTCTGATGCCAATGCAGAAGGAAGTGAACCTCCAATTACCCAGGCAAAAAATCTTCCACCAGCACATCCCAGTAGACCATCCTTGGCAGAATCAATAATATGCTTAACTACATCTTCGGCTGGTATGCTCGAATTATTCAAAGGGAACTTGATTTTTTCCTCTAGTTCATCAAATGTTAATTTCGATCTAACAGGTCTGTCATCAATTTCGCTAACCCATTTTTTTGCCTCTGTCAAAGCAATGTCCAATACTGAATATTTATCTTCCATTACGAACCTCCCGTTTCAGAAAATGTTTTTATATATTCATCATATTAGTACGTAAAATAAAATTTGCCACCCGAATCTTGCTCAATAATTCAGCAATATTCGGGTCGCCTATGAACCCAATTAATGTTTAATAATCAAGGAAAAAGCAGGACCCCATCTGATAGACAACAAAACAGAAAATTAGGGGGGAATATGAAAGCATTAGGCAATACACTGAACCGGAACCTGATAGCCTCTTTAGGGCGCTTGTGGGAAATTCAGAAGACAACGTCCTTGATCGTTACCGCTGTCGCCGTGGGCTTGGCTCTGGGGCAACTACATTAACTGCGACTGTCAAATGACAGTGTGGACTGTTGCCAATATTCTGCGGTCGGTATGAATCAGTCATTACCGCCACATTATGGTCGAGATGCTCAGTTTTTAGGTCTTATAGTTTGAACGCAGCCGATTTAGATTCCATCAGCTTCGATATGATGATCTATAGCCAGGTTCAACCTTTTTCAGGGCTGGCGGCGCAACACCTGGGGGTTGACCACATGGGGGACAGACCCGGTCTGGTAGAATTCAATGATATTTTCAGCGGCCAGCCTGGACATGCCGTTCCTGGCTTCCCGGGTGGCTGAACCGATATGGGGCAGCACGCAGGCATTTTCCATGGACAGCAGGGGATTGTTTCTGTCCATGGGCTCCGGGTCGGTGACATCCAGGCCTGCGCCCCGGATTTCTCCGGACGCAAGGGCTGCAATGAGGTCGACTTGGTTGTGGACCGGGCCCCGGGCCGTATTGATGAAAATGGCAGAGGATTTCATTTGTTTAAATGCAGCCTCGTCAAAAATTCCATAGGTTTCAGGGGTCAGGGGGCAGTGAACCGAGACGACATCACTTTGGCCCAGTAAATCTTTAAGTTCCACTTTACGGGCACCCAGGTTTTTTTCAGCTTTAGGATAAGAGCTTCTGCTGCAGTAGAGAATATTCATGTTATAAGCACCCCGGCACCGTCGGGCCATTGCCATTCCAATCCGTCCCATGCCAAAAACGCCCAGGGTTTTACCTGCTAGTTCCATTCCCAGATGTCCCTTTGGTCTGAAATATCCCCATTCTCCATTTGAAATGAGTTTATGGTTGAAAAACATCTTCCGGGCTGTAGCAATCATCAGTCCAAAAGCAATATCGGCCGTAGCCTCGGTCATGACATCCGGGGTATTCCCGATGGGAATTCCAAGGCTTGTGGCATAGTTCACATCAATATTGTCATATCCCACGGCAAACTGGGAAATGATATCCAGATGACGGCATTGCTCCAGAAATTTGCGATCAATGGCTTCGGTGACGGTACAAAACAGGGCCTGATGTCCCTGGCAATTGTCAACCAACTCCGCCGGAGTCATAGGTCTGTCCTCGGACCAGCGGGTCAGTTCAAATCCCTCTTGTTCCAGCAGATCCAGCCCAACTTCGGGAAACAGCCGGCTCACTAATATTTTTTTTCGTTCCATTTTTTTACCTCCAGAACTCGATCGAAATCTAAGTTTCATTTTCTGTACAAACAGTGATTATGGTCTGGTGCTAAAACAGTAAATGCAACCAGGCAAATACCTCGCACATTTTAAGCCCCATATAAAACATTACGATGATAAAGAGATATTTGAGCTGTTTGGCCGGCAGAAAATGGGCCGTGTTGGCTCCCACCCGGCCCAGGGGGTGCTGACTCCTGCCAAAATAATCCACTGGTACCAGTTCAGATATCCCGTCGAATATGGCGGCAGCCCTTCGATACACAGACCATTGATCCCATAGGAAAGTGCGCCCCCCATAGCGGTGAAGATCATTAGAGCTGTTGAGGTGCCTACCGCCTGGTGTATCTCAAATTTGAGGAAGAACACCATGATAGGGATTATCAAGACACCGCCACCGATCCCGATAATGCCGGAGACAACCCCCAGGGGAAGACCCCGCAGGATGAAAACGGTCAGGCTGTCGCTGGGTTCTTCATCGATTTTAGGCGGCTTGGCGGTGAGCATCCGCAGAGCACCGAGAATGATGGCGATGCCGAATGCCACAGTTAGCATTTTTCCCGGCAAATGGGAAGCGATAAAAGCACCAACGAAGGTACCCAGGGCCCCGGAGATGCCGAAAAGGATACCCCTGCCTTCCAAAGCTCCTGAATTTTGATTTTTAGTTCATGGATGAAGGCTGGTGGTGCGACAGGAGTCGAACCCGGCGACCTATATATTGTTTATTGTAAATTCAGTATATTGAAAATTAGTGGGGATACATATGGGATGAAGTTAGAAATGTAATGGATATCTGGAGAGAATAACACAAAATATTTTGAGTTGATATTTTTATCGATATGTGGAAAATGATCGGTGAAAGATAACCAGGAATCAGAGAAATAATGAAAAATATATTGATCGTAGATGACGAAGAATCGTTGTTGTTGATTATCGCCAGCCGGTTCAAAAACTGTCGCGGCCGTTTTACGGTATTTACCGCCCTGAACGGCAAAGAAGCGATAAAGATATTAGAAACTCAAAAAATAAACATAGTTGTCACCGATCTCAAAATGCCGGTGATGGATGGCTTCAAATTGCTGATTTACATGAGCAACAACTTTCCTTCCATCCCGGTCATTGTCAACACCGCTTACAGCAATCCCGAGATACAGTTAAAACTTGATGCCATCGGAGCCATAAGGGTTTTGGACAAAGCGGTGGATTTCGACCTGTTGCTGGAAGTCGTCATGCAAGAACTCCAAGACCACCCATCCGGCTCCATTAGAGGCATATCCACCAGCGGTTTCCTCCAGCTTATCGAAGTGGAGCACAAAACATGCTTGCTGGAAGTGCAGAGTGCAGGTCAGACCAAGGGGCTGCTTTACATCGTCAAGGGAGATCTTTACGATGCCACGTGTGGTGACCTTTCCGGTGAAGATGCCGCATACAAGGTCATCGGATGGAAAAAAGTGCAGCTTTCCCTGAAAGAGCTTCCCACCAATAAAATAAAGAAACGCATCAAAAAGAAAACGATGGCGGTGGTCATGGAGAGTATGCGTAGAGTAGACGAGACGGAAATAGCTATGAAATCGCAGCCGGATGCACCTGACGAAACAGCTCCCAAAAGTGCGGCAAAAACCGAGACGACAGTCACGTCAAAGTTCGTTCAGGAAACTCTGGAAACCGATGACGACTTTGAGAGTGCATTACCTGCTGGAGAAGAAGATACGTTTTCACGTGAAGTGACGGATATTCTTGACGTGTTCAACGAGTCAAGTAAACCGGAAAAACAACGCAACACATCCGAGAAAGAAAAGGTTACTTCGGCAACCACTGAAGGTGAAGGAGATACCTCAATCCCGCCCAACCGTACTCCTTTGAGCGGAAATTTGTCCAAGAAGAAGATTGCCCAGAAAACCGTGCAGCAGATTGCAATGGCCCGTGGGGTATCGTCTAACGAAATGGGTAAAATGCTCAAATTCGCCTTGGAAAGGATACGCACCATTCTGAACGTTGAGGCTGCCAACTTGTATTTGAGAGAAAATGAACAAATCAAAATCGCCATGGCATCCGATGCGAAGGCTCGATCAATGGAGAAGGTGCAGTTTAAAGTCGGCCAAGGGATCGCTGGTCGTGGCGTGGCTATGGGCAAGGCGATCATGCTCAATGATGCCAAAAAATTATCCCGGTTTTATCGCGAAATCCACCCTCAGACGGACCATATAATCCGATCGGCCCTCTGCACCCCCTTGCTATCGCATGGGAGGATTGTCGGTGTCGTCGAAGTGCTCAATAAGATCGAAGGCGACTTCGATGCCGAAGACGAAAAGATCCTAAAGCCAATCTCGGTCGCCATTGCTGAAGCCTTGCAGCACTTCCAGACCAACAGCCGCACGCCGACAACGTCCGCCTGAAACTCGCTGCCGGACCCGATCCCGACGACCTATATATTATTTGATGTAAATTCAGTATATTGAAAATTAGAGGGAAAACCGGTGCGATACCAAATTAAAAAGCGAAATCAACATAACATATTGAATTCGAACAATTTATAATGTTGGCTCGCCAGCCGAAGCCTTGGCGAAGGCTGGTGGAGGCAGCGGGAGTCGAACCTACGTTAATCCTTACAGTCACAAGGGTTTGCAACGGTTTGCCGAATGTTTACCGAATATTCGTTAATCTACGATCCAACTTTCGAGCACTTATCCAGCAGTTCACGAATATATCCAGCGACATCCGCCTGGAGATCCGGGTTTGGCTCATTGTATTGAAACTGTGCAACACGGCTCGGCCCAAGACTATCCGGATCAACAAAGTCGCGGGTCAAGATTTCAAGCGCCTTTTTTGTTTCTGCCTCCTTCAATAATGGGTTGAGGCATTCGCAGACCTCATCAATTCCACTACCATAATTTCGAATCACAAAATAAAGATCATACGCGTCTTTATTTTCACCTCTTTGATGAAATGCCAGAGCTTTCAGTATAATAAAGGCACCAGGACCACACACCCATATTTCACGCTCAGCCTTTTCACCCATCAATGTGACACCTTTCAAAGGGACTTTCTTTTTATCTTGAAACGCCAAACGAAGGCCTGGGGTTATAACGGCAGCAAGATCCTTTTCAATGTGGCGTAGATCGCCTCCCTTGTCAGTATCAAGGCTTGGTGGAATCAGAAAATCCACAGTCACCTTCAAACCAGAGGAGGTGAGAACCTTCCATCTTTGAAATGTAATATTACCCTCCTCGTTTTCATCTGGCTCAAAACCCGATCGGTGAAGCCTTTGAGTAAGATCCTCATATCGTTTCCTGTCGAGGATCGCCAAAGAAAGGCCAAGATCCAAATCCATGGTCCCGATATGGACATCTTCAGCTGCAGGAAGGGATTCATCCGGAATTAAAAGCGAGGGTACCAGGCCACCAACGACCACGAGATCATCCAACAGATCTCCGAGTTTTGTGGAGACGTAAAGGCAAGTTTGACGCACTAACTCTACATTTTCTTTCGTGTAATCGTTAGCGAATAAAAGTTTTTCAGGCATCCCTCCTCCATTTTAGTCGTTCCTGGCGAACCATCGAAGCGGCCTCTTTCGCCCGTTCAGGATGTCCCTTGAGATCAAGATATACTTGTGCCGGGTGTACACAGACAATACCTGCCTGATCCGACGATCCATGGAAAACACCTTTATCGTTGGGAACGACTATCCAAGTGTTTGCGCCGCGATCATCCTCCCTAAAATGGAGCTGGTCAAAAAAGTTTTCCCCGGGCGAATCAGCCAAGAATAGGGTGACCAGTCGGAAATTGGCAAAGTGGGTGTATTGCCAGGCGCCGGCCAGTCCAGTTGCGGCGTAATCGACTTTTTGGTCGGAAAGGATCCGGGTCATTTTCTTGAGCAGTTCCTCTCCCGATCGAGCGGCAACGTGTCCTTTGATGATCTGATGCTTTGAAAAATCGTAAGCCTCAAGCCAGGCCTCAAGAAGCTCATCCGGATTTGACGGTTTCAAAGCCCCTTTATCATCTCTATCTATCAGATGGAGCTCCTCCAGTCTTCGGACTATCCTGCTGGTATATCCTTCGTCCAAACCCGTGATTTGCGAAAGCTCTCGCTGGTTGTGGCCTTGTTTCGGATCAATAAGCAACCGCCGCACGATTCGGGCACCTTTAGGTGCAAACACGTTGGCCGGCCGGCCGGCTTTTTTAAATTTGTTTGGCCGGCCTTCGATATGAATCAAAAGACCTGGAGCTTTGATATGAGCGTTTCCTGATAGATCGATCCAGGACACACCATGCTCTTTGCAGAGATCCATTCCGGATCTTACCATATAGGGTACGACAATCAACGGGATGTCATTCTTATCAAAAGAGGTTCTGAACCCCGCAATTTGGCGTATTGCCATAAGCAGTGGCGCTCTGGACGATGAGCTTTTACATTCCACCTGGAAATTGTAACCAGCTACTTTCAGAAGAAAATTCAAACCAGAATCGCTTTCTTGGGAAACAACGACCACGGTTTTTTCCGGCAGTTCAAACAAATTCGCCAGAATCCCCGGGGCTTTTGTGATTGCCTGTTTTTCGGTTGAATCCATAATGACTTGACTAAATAGCGCAGCTTGAATAATTTGTCAAGTCTGTATATTTAGACAAGTTTATTGTTCTCCAGCTTGTTTAAATCCATAAACTTGCAAGCTTTGACAAGTTCATGATTTTAAGCAATTTACGATAGCAGGATTGAGATCTACAACTCGACTTCCTGTGATTCCTCAAAAGACTCAACTATCTCATTAACCCTGGTTTATTGGGCAGATAGGAGAGCGTAATGGGGGAAGTTCGTGCAGAGGTTACATAGACAATGTACATTCTGCACGAACATCCCCCATTTCTTGTCGGAGCTGATCAAACATTTCTTTTTTTTGGCATTTTCCTATTCCTATATATTTTCTTGATAAAGAAAATATATAATTTCAGGAAAATTATTAAGAAAAATATCTGTGTCTGATTAAATTGATGTGGAGATTAGAAAATTGGCAGGCGAGGGTATGACCCTATTACCAAAGGCGTTTGTTGGCGAAGGCTCGCCCTGAACCTGATTTAAGATAGGATTCAAAAGCGGTAGCCTTTGATTTTTCCGAGAAGACTAAATAGGTGACAAGTTTCCAAGGCTTGAATTTGGAAGTGTGGGGTGACCGACCATCATTGTGGGCTTGAATTCGATTATTTAGGTTCGAAGTAAGACCGATATATTTTTGATCCGGAAAGTGAATACTCTGAATGAGGTAAACAAAATACATTAGATACACAACTTAATGAAATCTTTATTTTAAAAGCCCTCCTTTGCTAAAGCTACGGCGGGCAGCTTTCGCCTTTAATTTTATACGATGCTATACTGTAGCCAGAATCTTTGTTTTTCAAATGTTGGCTCGCCAGCCGAAGCCATGGCGAAGGCTGGTGGAGG
>JAXHVO010000117.1 GCA_034189135.1 Thermodesulfobacteriota bacterium
GAAAGGAATATCAGGCCTAATAAGCTGATTTCAAATCGATCCCTCTTGATATCGTCACTAAATCGTATTATATTAATTAGTTAGAAGCTTTTATAAAATTTTAACCGGACACTAATGATTTTGCACTATAATAAATAGAGGCATCATCAATGTTTTTTATGGGTATAACGCCAGTTTTTAAGTCATTTACATGTTTTGCTTTATTTTTTATTTTTTCATCTTTTTGCTTTTTTATTTTTTCATTTTTTGCTTGCTCAACCTTCCTTTCAGCCACCAACTTTTCTTTATATAATGAGAGCGTTAGCTTATCGTATTCAGAGAGAAACTTAAGAATTGATTCGGGACAACGTGCTTGTTTTTTTACATAAGGAAGCCATTTTTTAGTTTTTTTCAAATCATCAGAGTCTAATTCTATTCCTTTAGATACATCTGCATTGTGATATTTAATTTCCCTCATAAAAATAAATATTAAATTATATGTATTTTCATACCAACCTGATTTACTTGTTATTGTGTTTGCTACATTACA
This sequence comes from Thermodesulfobacteriota bacterium, assembly GCA_034189135.1. Taxonomy (NCBI): domain Bacteria; kingdom Pseudomonadati; phylum Thermodesulfobacteriota; species Thermodesulfobacteriota bacterium. The sequence goes on from JAXHVO010000117.1 coordinate 530, forward strand.
ATTATAGCTATTTTTAAACGCTTCAACAATTTTCATTCCTGCTTCTATTTCATTAAACCCAACACTTTGAAAATACCCTCCGCCTGCTTTTAATATATTAGCTCTCTCTATGTCAAAAATATCATCTTTAGTGAATTTTTTTTCTATTTTCTTTTTTTCTTTTTTTGGTTCTTTTGAAATACTCTTAAAATCAATTGCTGAACTTGTTGAAGCAAAAACGATTGACATCATTATGAGTAAAATAAAATTTGTAAACTTCATAGCTGATCCTCCATTTTAGTGATTATCAATCCCGCAATTCCATGAAAATAAGTTTATTCATTTACTATTTACAGGACAATCATATTTCTATTTGTATCGGTATATTTATTAAAAACTTTAGTAAATTAATTGAAGTATTTGTATTGTGTTTGATTAGGTCTATATTAAAGATTGGGGATTGATCATTTAGTTTTGCTGAAATAGAAGATCCGGGCAAAAGGAAGTCTTTAACAATTACGCTTTTGGATGAGGCAAATAATGAGCTGTTAAATTGGCGTTTAAAGCACTCTCCGTAATTATACGTTTACTTTCCCATCCGTTTTAAAAGCTGATGTATCTCAAACAAATTTTTAACATCTGCTGTCTTCAAAAACCTGTGATACATAGTTTTCACAACCTAAACAAAGGCTTCCTTTTCTGTTATTTACATTTTAATGCCGGTTCAGAGTTCTGCTCGCACACTATGAAAAATAGTTTGTTAATCCAACTTTCCTTTAAGCTTGGTCTTTGGGAACCTTCCCTTGAAATATATTCAACAGTTTTACAATCGAATCTTTAAAGATTTTAAACAGGAACCGTCTTTTAAGTTTTCTTTCTCCTGGATATAACTTGGCAATTTATTCTTTAGGTTCGGAATCTAAAGTGTTTTTTTATAATCAGCGACCTTTTTTCCGATATCAAGTGCTTCCTCCTGCAATCCAGCAGAAAGAAATAAAGATTGGGCCTGGAGAAAAGCTTGATTAGCTTGTCTGATCATCTTCAAATTATGGGAATGATCTGCAATTAAATACCAAGCTCTGGCGAGTAATATTCTCTTTCCTTTTGATAATCCCAAACTATCTTTCTGTTGAAATCGAATTAATTCATCAAACCTTTTTTTAAAATGTTGCTCCTCTTCGCTATCAAGAGTTTTTTTCCATAAAGTAAGTGTTTTTCTTTGACCTTCAATTAATAACAGGTTTGCAGCGTTATGAAGGAAATTAGAATCCAAAGCCGTCTGGGGTTTTGCTGATATATTAATCTTGGTGTGTTCTTTTATTGTATCAAGACATTCTTGAGGTTCTTTGTCTAAAAGATATGACGTCGCCAATCCAAAAATTAGCTTAGGTAAATATTCTGTATTGTCTTCATCTTTCATATTTAAAGCAATATCTAATCCTGATGAAAAATCTCTTTGGGCCTTACTATATTTTTCATCGAGCATATTTATCTTTGCCGCATTTAGAAGCAGGTTTAAGGCCAATCCTTTTTTGTTCAATAAAAGAGCGTCCTCTGCGGATGAGTGCAAATCTTTTGCATTTTGTTTAACTTCCTTACCCATAAGAGACTTTGCTTTTAAATAAGCCTCGTTTGCGGCCTGCCATTGGTCTGCTGATTCGGATAACTCGCGTGCTTTACTCAAATAATAGCGTGCTTTATACAGTTCGTCTTCTGTATTTGATAATAAGGATAAAAAGGAATGTCCAAGTACGAAATGGGCCTCATAATGTTTCGGATGATAATATGCATATGGACGAAGTTTAAGTATGGCATTTTTGTAATTTCCTTTTTCAAAATCATTTTTTCCTTCTTTTAAAATCTCTGTTGAGTCTGAGGATGGCTGACATGAGATCAGTGAGATTGAAAACAAAAAGCTGAAAAGAAATACATAGATTGAATTACTGCTTCTTAAATTCATGGTTGTTCCTTTACAAACGCAAAAAACGCCTACGAGTACGCCGACCTATGCGGGAAAGCACCTTTTTCGTGCCGGTTTCGATTCCAGCTGCTGCTTCCGGCATATCGAGGTAGCTTAAAGATTGGCGAAGTATAAAAATTATCATTCCCATTGTAAGTAATGGAATCAAAACAAACATCAATAACACACCGATAAAAAAATCCAACGATGATTCCCAAACCGTATTGACACTCTGCGCCAACGTTTTAACTACCTGTTTGAGATTTTCCTTACTTAAAGTCATCTCAATATCACCAGCTTTCTCTTTCAATGTCCCCAAGTTCTCAGAAAATCGTACAGATTTATCCACTTGAAAGCTTTCGTAAGATTTAGCGCCCATAAAGAGAACAAAGGGGAAAACCAAATAAGTGACTACTGACAGGATAATAAAAGAATAACCCAGTTTGCCAAAAAGAGTTCCTTTGTGATACTGTACAACACAAAACGCAGCACCAATACCTAAAAGAACCTTTAGAGAAACCAGGCCGATCAGCTTTAAAATTGTAATTTGAACCATGATAAAAATGATGACGATACCCATGTAGTCCCAGAGGTCGTCTACGATATCTGATAATGGATCAAGTAACTCTCCTACTTTCCATTTGCCAGCTTTGCTTCCCACAACCGAAGGCTCGAGCACGACAGTTTCGGCAGATGACAGAAGAGCTTTTGGCACAAATAAAACAGCCATGTATCCACTGGCATGGAGAAGGGATTTTTCGAGAAACTTTTCGTCATATTCCCAGACAGGTTTCATAATATTGATGGATAGTTTGTCAACTGTACCTGAGAAAGCAGCAAGAGCCAATACTAAAAATATAAATCTAATAATTAAAGCTTTTCCAAATGGACGCCCTGAAACAATTTTTTCATCTTTTGTCGATGATACCAATTCTTCCTTTAATTCATGATCAACAACATTGGTTTTTACAATTTCTTCATTATTTGACTCCATAATTTCACCTGTAAGTTTGTATTACAAGACTAGTTATCCCTACGAAATAAGGCCTTAAAAAATCCTTCTCTTCTGGCCTTTATCTGCACATAAGGTCCTATGTCATCATAGATTTTTCCAGCCTTTGCCGGCATTATTACCCGTCTTTTCTTGCCAAATAGTTTGAGGATTTTATCCAAAAGGTTTTCAGGTGGAATTCTTATTGTCATAAATTCAATCTCAACGTGGTTGTTTTTAATTGGTGTTTTGTGGATCAGCATTAATAAAAATCAATATTTAGACTGACCAATTTGACCTCTTATTTGTATCGGGATATTTTTTAAAAACTTTAGTAAAACAACCGCAATATTTGTGCTACGTTTGATTGGCTTTGTATTGAAGATTGGGCTTCGAGCATTGATTATATGGCTTTGTCGAAATAGAGGACCTGTACAAAAGGGAATCTTTAATAATTTTACTTTTGGATGAGGTAAATGTTGAGCAGTTGAAAGTGGGATTGGCGGACTAACCAGAACTGTATAGCCGTTTTCAACACAATATTTGTTCCTGATTTCTCTTTTTAACCTGCGATTACGAATGGACAAATTTTTCGTTTTGGAAAAAAATGGGTAATGGACAAGGAGTAATGATTGATGTTGAAATGCTCTCATTTACAGCAGCAACGACCAAAACAGAGATATGTTGAAGTATTTAAAATAGTTGAAAGGCGGTTTCTTCATGTGGTGATATGTAATGGAAAAAACCCTCGAATCTGATCTGACTCAATAGTTTGGATTCCTCCAACAAACTTTGGGAGACTCCTGAAACGTTGTGATATCATATTGTTAATTGAAATTTTAACCCGCTTTCCAATTAAGTCAAATCAAGTATAAGCCAGGGCAGATTATAAAACCGATTTTAAGGAGTGATGATGGGTTTTAACCATACCGGAGTTTCAGGAGGTTCATCACCGTCGAGGCTCTTCTGCCATTGCTCATCTGTCAAGCCGGTGGGGGAAACAAATTCGTAGTAGGGAATCACCGCTCCGGTGCATAATATTTCTTTTCCTTTATATGGATACAGGACATACATCAGTCGCGGTCTTCCGATACCCGAATAACAACAGGTGTTTTTTCCCGGCTTACAATAAAGCGAAACGATTTGCGATGCGGCCCCATTTGAACCATGATAGCCGTATCGGTCGCAAAGCATCACCGCTGCCAGTTTTTCACCAAAATCGGTAAGAAAATAATGATCCTTTTTGCTGAAGTTTGCGCCTCGAAGCTGTTTATGTGCCAGTACTTCCAGACGTTTGCACATGTGGCGCAGAGACATCCACAGCTTCCTGGTGTCGAGGTTGGTTTCAAGGATAAAGGCATGATAGTCCGGTTCATCATCGTATCTGCCGTTTATAATATCATCGGCAAATAACAAAATTTTCCCATGAATCTCTTCCCTTTTTCCGGCAAGGTCCTCCGTGTTAAAGCGGATGTTTCCCAGAGTTCTCAGACTCACCATAGATCGGTTTATGGCAGATATTTCTTCTTCGGAAAGATTGGTCAGGGCGTCGTCAGGCTGAGGATACTGGTTATGTTTAATAAGCCCGGCAAATATTTTCAGGTCTTTGGCAATAATATACTTGGGGGGTATAAACGCCCCGCTTCGTTCAAACAGATTCATGATATCTTCAACCAGGCTGCCCTGTCGTTCAAAAAACTCCGGGTCGGGTTCGACAAAGCCGGACGGAATATCACCGGACGATTCAACGGTGTAAAGAACGTTTTCCCCGGTATGAAATCCCATGGCGTGCCTGAACTGTACCCATCCTGAAAGAACCGTATTGCAGCTTTTCACCTGCCACGGCCTGCTCCTCATAAACTCCGGCGCGTCATGTTCGGCATCATCAATAAGCGCCGCCAGGCATCTCAAGTACCGATTGTACAGGCTTTCGGATTCGATGATCGGTTTAAAGTCGTTTGCCGATGGAAAAAATTTTCCCCCATCTTTAAAATCGTCAGCCAACAGATGTTTTACGGCAAAATCGGAACCAATCGCGACACAAATTCCAAGGCCACCGGGCCACATAGCTTGTTTTTCCTCCAAACTGCCGATTTGCTCGAATAAAACCGTATGCGGGATACCAAATGGAGAAATAATTCTAAAATCGGTGATTAGCGAATTGTCTGATACAGCTCCAAACCGGTGGTCTATCTCCGGCTGTTCCTCCGAACCCGCCACTTTTTTGACCAGGTATTCTCTTATTTTCTCAAGGTCACCGGGCCTGTCCCTAGTAATCTGCGAGGCAAACAGCAGATCCCAGTCATTGGGCTGCCCGGTCAGCTCCCGATAATACCGGAAAAATTTTTCTATTTGCTTTCGTTTTAAAAAATCATCCGCATACGAGGCATTTAAGCTTTTACCCAGTATCAGAATGGAAAGAAGCTCTTCATCATTTTCCACCCGGAAGGGAATCGACTGAAACCAGGTCAATATCCTAAAATACCGCCTGAGCAGTTCTGACTTTTGATAAAGTCCACGGGGTCTGAAGATCGAATAATCAAGCTTCAACGATTCGGAATCGGAAACACCGGTCCACTCGGGCATTTCGATTCCTTCTGCTAAAATGATCTTGTTGACTTCGTTTTCCACCATCTTATTTAAGGGTTCATCAAGATGGATGTCTGTATCTCCCAAAAGCTTAACCGCGACCGCAATGATGATCTGCGCCCGTTTTCGGGCGGCATCCATCATTACAGTAAAATGATGTTCCAAATCATCTGCAGCTGATTTTTCTTTTATGGATGCCGGAGCTGTTTTTTGTTCCGACTTATGTTGAGGAGGAATTTGGCCGGTTTTTTCCTGTGGTGGTGCAATCTCCCGCCAGATCAGCTTTATAACATCCAGAGCACGGTTGGCGTTTACCTGCTCCATGTCTGCAATCGACTGGGCAAACAACACATGGAAAGCACTCAATACGGTATCGGAAGTAATAAAAATGGATGAATTCGGATTTAGGTAGGGTTCAAAAATCTGCTGATAACTCTGCCGGGTGATCAAAATTTTATCCCGGTTGAGCTGTTCGACGTGGTAGATATCTTCCGGTTTTGTTGAGTTTTTTTCCTGTTCATCTCCCAAAATATCAACATACGGCAGCGGCCACCCTCCCGGGACGCCAATGAGCAGGAAAATAATCGTAAAAAGAAAAACTGTAAACAATCGTCGCACAGGCGTTACCTTTTTGCCGCAGCCTTATCGCTATTGCTTAGACAAAGAACATCTTCCAGTTGTTTCAGGCTGTCTATATGAAAGTCAGCCGAAAGGGATCTGTTGTTATAGGCCACCATGACCACTCCGGCCGCATTTGCCGCTGATTCGTCCAGTTTCGAATCTCCCACATAAATCATCTGCTGCGGCCTTACACTGAAATGCTCAATAATTTTTACCAGGGGTTCAGGATGGGGCTTGGGTCGCTTCACATCGGATGCGGTGACGACCAGGTCAAAAAACTCGGTCAGGTCGTGCTCAACCAACACTCTGTCCATCGTATCCGTCCGGTTAGTGGCTATCGCGGTTTTAAAAGCAGGTCTCAGCTTTTGGAGCAACGGTTTAAGGCAGGGCTCTATTTCCATAAACTTGAGAAACGGAATATAGCTTAATCTTTTTCGATAGGTCTGGGCGGATTCAAGCGTGGTTTTATCTTCAAACAGATAGGCAAGGGATTGGTCCACCGTGTGCATCTGGGTGAAAACAAACTGTTCCTTGGTCATGGCAGGCAGGTCAAAATGGTTAAGCACCTGGTTATAATAAGCCATGTTGGCCTTTTTTGTATCGAAAAGGACCCCGTCACAGTCAAAGGCCACAACTTTAATTTTTTCCATCTATGTCTGTGTATTACTTTTTGATCCGATGTCGGTAATATTGCCTTGCACCCGAATGATTATCTCCGGCAAAGGTCTTCTGTTGGTTTTCAGGTAAATGATGTCGTAATATCGACCTTTCTGCTTCTTCAGATTTTCAACATACAACAGGTAGTTTTCCCCGCCCGAATGCTTCACCGGTTTAAGCTCATAGCGTATATTTTTCCCCACCTTAGCCCTGGCATGAATGATTTTAAAGGGATATTTTCTATTGGGAGCTATGTTAATGGTGTGCTTTATCTGTTCCCCCACACGGCCCTGAAGCTTGACCATGCTCGGTGACAGGGTAAAGAATTTATCAACTCTCCCGGCAATGACCAGGCTGGTGATTGGTCTTCGTTTATCATTTGTTTGCACCGATATGGTTTTGCTCAGTCTTCTTCCCCCATATCCGTATGTATTTACTTTAATATAAATCTTTCCCTCGCCGCCGGCAGGGATCTGTCTCGGGTAAGAGACAGTGGAACACCCTCACCCGGTTCTTATTTTATTTATATGCAGGGTTCCGTCGCCTTTGTTTTGCACAATGAACGGATGCCTTACCACAATTCCTTCTGCAACCGGTGAAAACTCGTACTTTGCTGAGGGGAAAAATACAGACGGCCCTTTAGGCGATGTGTCTGTAGCCTGTTTGCCTCCTGCTCCGAAAGAAAACGGTATTAAAATGAAAAAAAGAATACATGCTGATAAAAACGTCTTTGGTTTCATAAAAACTCCTGAAAAAGATCCCGCCAAGCGGTATCATCTAAATTTTTATATGTGGATAAGTTAAGTGAGGGATCTGGGAGTTTTCAATCTCCACTCAGTTCGTTCGGGGAAGCGCCCCGATCCCTCAACTAGTTGTAAAAGCCAAATTTAATACAATAATCTTCAATCGTCAACTGAAAACAGTCAACCGGCCAGTTCCACCCGTTCCACCTTTTTTGTTTTCGTATTTACCAGGCAAAATCCGGGGCTGCCCTCTTTCCCCATAATTTCACCCGGATTTAGCAGAATGGTCTGTCCGATATTTTTCAGTAAATACTCATGAGAGTGTCCGAAACATACCATTTGGTATTTTCCGCCTGCGGCCAGGCCTTCGGCCACCATTCCCTGATGGGTGAATCCGATGGTAAATTCGTCTATATCCACCTGGCCGATGATCCCATGAAGAGTAATGTGGGAAAACACGGTTAAAGAAAATTTCGTTAACAGGTACTGGTCTCCATCATTATTGCCAAAAACCCCGTGAACCGGCACACCTGCTCCTTCCAGCTCCTTTAGCATGAACGGAGCCACAAAATCACCGCAGTGGATAATCATCCCGGCATCCCTCTCCTTTATAAAACCCAGGGCCTTTTGCAAATTCCATATATGATCATGGCTGTCACTCATTACTGCAATAAGCATATTTTCCTCACTTTCAATTCATTGAAGGATCCGAAATTTAAACCATATATTAAAATATCCTTCACCCCGCAACTCGCAACCCGCAACTCGCAACTCGCAACCCGCAACCCGTAACCCGACCGTCACATCATAAAAACCGGGTCCACGTCAACCACCACCTTGACGTAACGGTTCCTGAACTGGGCACTATTGTTAAGCAACACCCTGAGGATAAACTGGTGAAGCGGTTTCGCCCCCATACCCTTTAACAGGATCTGCCACCGGTACCTCCGGGCGATTCTTGGAATAGAAGCTTCAATGGGGCCCAATATTTCAACGGATTTTAAAAAAGAGGGATGATCGGCCTGCACGTTTCGGCAAAGATCCCCCAGGACCTGGGCATGCTGTCGGGTTTGTTGTGGATTCTTCCCTGAAATTTTAAGCTGGACCATCCTGGAAAATGGGGGGTAATTCAGCGCCTGTCTGAAGCCGATTTCAGTTTGGTAAAAGGCCTTAAAGTCCTGATTCCTTGCGGCAATAATACTGAAGTGCTCCGGGTTATAGGTCTGTAAAATCACCTTGCCCGGAACGTCTCCCCTGCCCGCCCTTCCTGCCACCTGCGCCAGAAGTTGGAATGTGCGCTCCCCGGCGCGAAAATCGGGAAAATTTAACGATAAATCAGCGCAAATGATTCCCACCAGTGTAATATTGGGGAAATCATGACCCTTGGTGACCATCTGGGTTCCCACCAGGATATCTATGGTTCCTTTCCTCAGCCCTTTCAGCAGTTTTATGATGGCACCCTTGCGTGTGGTGGTATCACGATCCATTCTTTTTATCCCGGCATCCGGGAAAAGGCCGGCCACAGCGGCCTCAACCTTTTCCGTACCGAGTCCCAACTGTACAATTTTATTAGAACCGCAGGCCTGGCAGCTTGAAGCGAAAGCCCTGGTAAAGCCGCAGTAATGACATTTATATGCGTTGGATTTTTGATGCAGTGTCAGGGAAATGTCACAGTTTTTACATCGTACCGCTTCACCGCATGTCCCACAAACAGGAAAACTTGCAAAACCGCGCCGGTTTAAAAAAAGCAGTACCTGTTCCCCCTGGCTAATCGCCTGGGTCATTGCCTTATAAAGCTCCGGGGTGATAAACCGTCTGAAACCCCGCTTATCCCTGCTATGACGCAGGTCAACCATTTGGATTTCCGGAAGTGGTCGTTTCTCCACCCGGTTTTTCAGGTTCAGCTCAATGAATTTCTTCGTTTTCACATTGTAGTACGACTGGATAGAGGGGGTGGCGGATCCAAGCAGGGCAATGGCGCTGCTTTGTTTTGCTCTGACCACCGCAAGGTCTCTGGCATGATAGCGGAGGCTTCCCTCCTGCTTGTAAGATGTATCGTGTTCTTCGTCCACGATAATCAACCCGATATGGGAAAAAGGCGAAAACACAGCAGATCTGGCCCCGATGGCGATCGTGACCTCCTTGCGGGCAATGCGCATCCATTGGTCATACCGCTCACCGGCGGAAAGACCGCTGTGAAGAACAGCCACACATTCTCCAAACCGTGCCCTGAATCTTCGTTCCATCTGGGAGATAAGCGCAATTTCCGGAATGAGCACCAAAACGCTGTAACCTTTTTTGATGGCCTTGGCTGCCAGCTGCATATAAACTTCCGTCTTACCGCTTCCGGTAACCCCGGCCAAAAGATATGTGGCGTATCCGTTTCCCAGGCGGTCTGCCACCTGGGAAACGACTGTTTCCTGTTCCGCCGTCAGCTGTAAGGACTCGTCCGCCTCTATCGTATCCCCAAAGGGATCTCGGTATGCCCTTTTCTCAAAAATGGTTATGTATCCGGTCTGCTCCAACGGCTTAATCAATCGGGATGCGGATGGAACTTTCGTTTTTAAATTTTTCAGCGAAACCGGGCTTTCTGATTTTATTATATCGACAATCTTTTTTCTCGGGGCTGACAGCCCTTCACAGGAAGGACAGGGGGTGTTTAATGAGACGTACCGCTCCATCAATGGCCGTGTTCCACCGGCGCTTAACTCCCTTCTGCTTATAATCCATCCGCGGTCCTTCATGGAATATAACAAAGCGCTGGGAATTTCCCTTTTCATTTTTCTACCAAGACCTTTTAAGCGCAACGGTTTTTGTTTGAGAAGATTTAAAATTTCTTTTTCCACCGCAGTGGTTAAATTTTTCTCAACAGCTTTCTCTCCTTCCTTGGAAATGGATAGGGTGATATAATCGTAAATATTCAAACCGCCGGGGAGGGCGCACTTGATGACCTCTCCAACAGGATGTATATAATAGTCTGCAATCCAAATGAAAAACGGTATCATGGACGAAGGAAAAAGAGGTTCATCATCAAGCACATCGAAAATCAGTTTTATTTCCTTTCGATCTGTTTGCTCACTTTGATTTAGAATATATCCGGTAACCCTTCGCCTCCTGAAAGGAACCAGAACCCTTTTCCCCACTGCGATAAAAGAAACAAGAGATTGCGGAACTGCGTAAGTGTAAGTTTGATACACCGGTAGGGCGACTGCCACATCTATATATGTTGAATGGGTGGTCATCGAGTCATTGGCTGTTTCAAATTCGGTTATTTTCGTCCGGCCCAGCTGAATGGGGTTATTTCACTGAGTCGGCAAAACAGATTAAGATTTTTACTGAAAACGATTTTTTCTTGACACACAGGCTGCCTTTTTTTAGGTTATACTAAATATATTTCCTGTGAATACTAATAATTATTGCCAGGCAGCTTATAATTGATTATAATAAAATCTCAGTGCGATTTATATAAGGGAGGTTTATATGCATAAAATGGTAAAACAATCCACGGCTTTCTTTCTGATTGCAGCCCTTTTATTTGTTCCGTTCGGCTCTGCGGCCATAGCGAGCGTTGATTTTGAAAAACAAGATCCCAGTGCGGGTGCCATGATCGCCGATTTTGTTTTAGTCAGACCCATTGCCATTGTTGCCCTGGTGGCCGGTTCAGCTTTCTTTGTGGTCACACTTCCATTTTCTGCCATTGGCGGAAATATCAAAGCCGCAGCAAGGAGCATGGTGGTAAAGCCTGCAAAATATTCCTTTGTAAGGCCCCTGGGAGAATTTTAACGCGATGAACTAATAGATGCATAATATACCAATTTAACCCCGCCTTGACAGGATCGCCTTCCCCCGTTCACCAGGTAAGGAACTTCGGCTTAATCTTGAAAAACCTTGCAAGCGGAAAACGTTGTTAAACCGGCAAATCTCTAGTGAAAATCCAACTAAATCTTTCCCGGCATTGTATTGAAACGGAAACAAAAAGACTCTATAATCAGGCTGTGTTAAAATATTTCAAAGCAGACGATAAGGATCGTAGGGAAAAACAGATCGAAATCCTGCAACACGCCCTTAAAACCCTTGATTTCGGTAAGTTAAGGAGCACCCACCCCGAGCTTGCCGGTCATTGCGATGATCATGTCGAGCTTTCCATGGATGATCACCATCAGGTCGTGGTTCATATCAATGGCAAACAAATCTGATGGGGCTTGCTCACAGCCAGCTATCCTTCCACTGTTTCTCAACAATATTCCGTGGTAAATGATCAAAACGAACCATATTCATTACAAACAAACAGTCGTTTTTCCATCTTAGTTCGGTTCGTCCGGTAAATAGCCTGTGTGCCCGGTACCGGACTATACAATCTTACCTGTAAATAAACGTACGGTCTGCCTGAGGCAGACTGAGATTAGATTCGAACCAGCCCCAATGGGCAGAATCCCACGGCGACGTGGATCGTCTCTGCCTGTATCGGTTTAACTGAGAAGATAGGGGGCGTGTACGATACCAATCTCATTTGTTAAGTCTGGTACCGGGCACACAGGCTATTTACCGGACGAACCTTAGACTTCAGGAGGTAAGCGGAAATATTTTTTTTGCTGTCCGTTCACGCCTTATAATAAGTATCCAGATATTTTTTCAGGATATCGCTGACAATTCCCCTGGCAGGAAGGGTGGCGGCCATCCCGTATACAGGGGCCATGCCTTTTTTCGTATCCGGTGTGGTTTTGACTGTTTCAACACTTTGTTTCAAGTCTTCAATAAACCTTTGGCCCACCCCTTTCTGTGTATGTCGCAAGGTAATGGCGATATGAACACAGGAAGGGTGGTGCAGGCCGTTGAGGCTCCAGCCTTTTTGGGTCATTTCATCAAGCACCCGGTAAATGTTCAGCTCTTTCGATCCAAAGGCAATCACCCACAGCGGTTTCCCCAAAATATATAGTTCCGGAATATCGCTGATGCCCTGTTTTATTTCGCCGGCAGTCTTCATTATTTTTCCGGTGGCATCCAAATACCCCTTTTCACCGGTGGAAAGCAGTGATGCCCAGCAGGCCGCACTCAATGCACCCGGTCTGCTCCCGGCAAATGTAGGCGAAAAATAAAGACCCCCCGGCCAGTCAGTGGCCGTATAGAATTGAAAATGTCTGAGTTCTTGGCCGCGATACATAACCACCGAGGTGCCTTTGGCCGCATACCCGTACTTGTGGGTATCGGCTGACATGGAGGCCACCCCTTTAAGCCTGAAATCAAACGGCGGCACCTCAAAGCCTAATTTTTCGGCAAATGGAAGCACAAACCCTCCCAAGCATGCGTCGGTGTGAAAACCGATGTGATGTTCCAGTGCAATGGCTGACATCTCTTCGATGGGATCAATGGTCCCGTGCGGAAAGGACGGCGCGGAACCAATGATGGCAATGGTGTTTTTGTTGATGGTCTTTTCTAGTTTGGAAAGATCGGCCTGGTAATGATCGTTAACCGGAATACGTTTCATTTTGATGTTAAAATACTGACAGGCCTTGTCAAAGGCAGCATGGGCAGTCACCGGCACAATGAGTTCCGGTTTTTTTATGTTTCTTTTTGCTCTGGCAAAATCCCGGTAGGTTTTCATGGCCAGAAGAATGCTTTCAGTTCCGCCGGATGTGACCGTGCCGCAGATGAGGTCATCGGTCTGTTGGGACGAAAGCATGGAAGCGGTCATTGCAATGATTTCCGCTTCAAACTTGGAGGCACTGGGCCAGAGATCGGAATGCAACGGGTTGCTTTGGGAGGTGACGGCATAGACTCGGTTTAAAAATTCAATATGCTCCTGGTTTCCATGGTAAACGGCTCCGGAGACATACCCCCCTTTCCATTTACCCTCCTCTTTGGTGTTCATTTCACCGATCTGACGGATGATATCATCTCTTTCAAGCGGTGTTTGCGGCAGACGGGTGTGGGATTGGAAGGTATCTTTATACGGTTTTAATGAGGTTTCCAGATCTTTCATAACACCATCAATCTCGCGGTCGATCCTGTTCTTCACATAGGGTATTTTTTTTAAGTGCTTTTCCGCAAATCCCGCCAGCTTTGGGGGAATCAGCTTCATTAATTTTTCCATCATCATTGGTTTAATCTTTTATGTATTTTTTTGTTTTGTTTATAAATGGCCTGATATTGCTTAAATAATTTTTTATACAGTTTTCCGGTTTTCGGGTTGGGGTTGAAAACCGAGTCATATTCGGTTTTTTCCGGTATGTCGTTAAATGTAAGATATCCGAGGGCAACAGACCCTAAAAGCCCTGCGCCCCTTATGTTGGCCTGGATCGGGTGTTTGACCCTTCGGATGGTTCGGTTCATTATATCGGCATGTATCTGGCACCACAGATCGGATTGGGCGCCGCCGCCGATGATGTTGATGGGGTCCATCTTCTTTTTAATGAATTTTTCCACATATTTGAGCAGCCAATTGGCATTAAACGCCACGCCTTCAAACACCGCCCGGACCAGGTGGGACCGAGTGGTATTTAAACCCATGTTGTAAAAACCGGACCTTATATGCCGGTCTTCCACCGGGGATCTTTCGCCATTTAGCCATGGGGTAAAGATAAGGTTGTCACATCCTGGAGGAATTTTCGCAGCCATGGTGTTAAATGCCTGATGAATATCTCCTACTCCGGTGGGAGGGGCCAGCTCATCTTCCGGGAAAATGATATTGTGTTTTAAAAAGTTCAGCGCTTCTCCTGCGATATCCTGTTCATTAACCAGCAGGTATTTACCGGGGATGGCAGCGGGAAGGGCCCCCATATTGTGGAAAAGGTCTGTCTTTTTATAGGGAAGATGGCACAACAGCCATCCGGAGGTACCCACATAAAGATGACCGGCAAAATCGTCAATGGCGCCGGATCCAATGGCCGCAGAATGGATATCCGGTGTTCCCATCACCACCCGGATGGATGTATGAAGCCCCAGCTCCCGGGCAATTTCCTTTTTCACCGTACCGATGATATCGTTGGCCGCTTTCAATTCGGGTAGTTTATCCCGTGAAATACCGGCCATCTTTATCAAGTCGTCATCATAGCGGATATGATGGATATCCCTGTTATCGGTGACCCAGTGCAGAGTAATGGATTCATGGGAAGCATAAAATTTTCCGGTCAGTTTCAGGTTTAAATAATCCTTGGGTTCCAGGAATTTAAAGGTGTTTTTATAAATATCGGGAAATTTCTTTTTAATAAAAAGAATATGGGCAATGGAGTCTTTACCGGATCTTAAGGGAATACCTCCGGTGAGTTTCAGCCATTTATAAAGTTTTGTAATCCCATAGCCTTCAATTTTAATCAGGCCCTGTGTGATCTGTTTTACCTGGGATGCCCCCCTGGAATCCATCCAGGTGATGGCATTCATCAGGGGATTTCCTTTTTCATCCACTGCCACGGTTCCGGACCACTGGGCGGTGGAGCAGATGGCTATGATATCATCGGTTGGGACACCCGTTTTAGCCAAAAGTCTGGTGGTGGCCTGAACAATAGCATTCCACCAGTCATCCGGGTTTTCTTCCACCCCGCCGTCGGGCAGAAAGATCGTATCCGTCTTTTCAAATTCATGGTCAAGAATGTCTCCCCATACAGAGACAAGGGCAACCTTGGGTCCGGAAGTGCCTAGATCAATGGCAAGTACATACTTTACAGCAGAAGACATTAGTCCTTCCTTTGAAGAATTCGGCGTATCTGTATGTAAGCATGATTGGAAGAAATAAACAAGATTTGTCTGAATACTACCATTCGTCACTTAAAGAGAATTGATCCAGCAAAGTTCGCTATTTTATGATTTCAGTGTAGGAAAGGAAAAACAGTCATCTGACCGATTTGTTTGGCCAATCACAAAAATTAACTTAAATTTTATCACCTTATAAATACTAAACTGTTACGCCGGACTTTCCAAAAAGTACTATCAGTTACCGAAAGACGAAAGATGCCCCAAACTCAACTTTAAAATCCGTCGCCTTTACAACCGGCTTTAACCTTCGCTTCTCTTTGATCAAATCAATTATACCGTATCGAGACATTGTATTTAATGTTCGGGACAGGTTGCTGCGCTTTCTGCCTGATACTAATTCTAGCTCTTTCAGAGATGCCGGGTTTTGTTCTTTTATTATTCTAAGCAGCTTTTGATTCTCACTACTGAGAACCTGTGCCATTGATTGTATTGATTCAAACCAGATTTTTGGTTCACTTTTCCTGAGCTTATATTCCCCCTTCGCAATTGCAATTGTTCGTTTTTTATAATCCTCCCGGGAAATAATCCCTATCTTCAATACTTTTTTAGCCATTATATCACCTTCATTTCAATCTATTTTATTATTTCTTCTACGGCTTTCCAGAAATCCTCTATAAGTTGGCTCGCTGATTGGAATTCGTAAGTGTAGACTCTCTCTATTTTGTGCTTATGATCCCAGCTTATCTTACGGGCCCCGTAATTCTTTCTCTTTGGTTTAAGAGTATGTGCATTGTCAAACCCTAAGATTCGAGTATTATTACGATCATGCAGTGTTAATGAATATCTGATTCCATGAGGAATTTGCGGCGTAGGCGCAACTCTGGATGCCTTAAATTTAGTCCAATAGCCATTATCCATTGGGAAGACCTCACCATCCAAATCCAATAAAGTATCTAGTGAAGCGTCTTCTTTAGAATATTTGCTTTTGATCATTTTTGTTCTTAACTTATCACCGGGTGATAACTTTGTCAAGGTCTTTCAGCTTTAATAAAATAAAACATATAATTCTGTCCCTTAAGCCACTTATCGGCTTGCGGGACATCCTTGATATGTTGATTACTTATTTTCCAACAGTTTTACCCCAATTGAGCGAAAACTTATGCTGCTTTTTTAAATTCATTTTCGTTTAGAGTAGTACAAATGTTACGATAAAGTAATTCAGTTTCATTGTTCTTTGTCAATTCGATGACTTTTA
>JAXHVO010000118.1 GCA_034189135.1 Thermodesulfobacteriota bacterium
CTGTGGTGAATCAGCAGGGAGAGCTGGTATGTACCGCACCTTTTCCCTCCATGCCGATCTATTTCTGGGAAGACCCGGACAACAGCAAATATCACAGTGCCTATTTTGATGTCTATCCCAATATCTGGCGGCACGGAGACTTTATAGAAATCAACGATCGTGGCGGTGTCACCATGTATGGAAGATCGGATGCCACCTTAAACCCGGGTGGTGTGCGAATCGGCACGGCGGACATTTATCGCCTGGTGGAGCAGATGGATGAAATAGAAGATTCCGTCGTAATTGGTCAAAACTGGAAAAACGATATTCGGGTCATCCTTTTTGTCAAGCTTGCTCAGAGCCATGAATTAACCGAAGAATTAAAAGGGAAAATAAAAAATACGCTTCGTACCAATGCGTCTCCCCGTCATGTACCGGCCAAAATATTAAGTGTGCCTGCGGTTCCCTATACATTAAACATGAAAAAAGTGGAGTTGGCAGTCAAAAAAATAATCGAGGGCAAGCCTGTGCTGAATAAAGATGCGCTGAGCAATCCGCAAGCGCTCGATTATTATGCGGAAATTGATGAACTGCAGGAAGACTGATGCCATCGTTTTTGCCAAATGAAACCAACAACAAAGAAAATGAAACAGTAAAGTATTTATCATAACAAATATCGAACGGCAGAGTGAAGAGTCTTCTGAACATTCAACATCGAATGATGAAATCGCTTCGCTCCATCGATTGATATACTGTTTCCCAAAAATATATTCCAGTGAGCTTCATAAAATCACCCGCCTGGTGGATGACGTGTGATTTCAAAAAATATCGGAGACTGAAATGACAGATCACTTTCACATTTATCCTGTTGGTTTTATCAAGAAAAAAGATGATACGGTTTTAATTGAAATTAATGAAGAATATAATAATGCTCTTTTGGGATTGGAACAGTTTTCCCATATCAACGTGCTGTACTGGTTTCACCAGAACGACACACCTGAAAGTAGAAATACCATGCAGGTCCATCCCTGCGGGATTAAGACAAATCCCCTCACCGGGGTGTTTGCCACCCATTCCCCGCACCGGCCCAATCTGATTGCCCTGTCTTTGTGTAAGATTTTAGCTGTTGAGGGAACCACTATCCGGATAGACAAAATTGATGCCCTGGACGGCTCTCCGGTGATTGACATAAAATGCTTTTTCCCTACCAAACTTTCAAGATCGGATGTCCGGGTTCCGGACTGGGAGAGAAAACAGGACTAAAGAATGCTCACAGATCTTTCCGGCCAGATTGAAAGAATCACCTACAACAACGAAGAAAACGGTTTTACCATAGCCAGGGTCAAGGTCCACGGGCGACGGGATCTGGTAACTGTAGTCGGAAACCTTATGGCCCCCACCCCAGGCGAAATCCTTAACATGCGGGGCGAGTGGTCCAATCATCCCAAATTTGGGAAGCAGTTCAAAGTGGTGGCCTACCAAACAAAAGTCCCGGCCACTGTGTATGGAATTGAAAAATACCTGGGTTCCGGTCTCATTAAGGGGCTTGGCCCGGTGATGGCAAAGCGGATTGTTAAAAAATTTGGCGAAAAAACGCTGGAAGTGATTGAAAATGAAATTAACCGGCTTTCCCATGTTAACGGCATAGGGAAAAAGCGTATCGCCAGGATTAAACATGCCTGGGATGAGCAAAAAGAAATCCGCGAGGTGATGATCTTTCTTCAAGCCCACGGCGTCAGTTCAGGATATGCCACCAAAATATTCAAAGAATATTCAGCCAGGTCCATCGAAGTGGTACAGGAAAATCCCTTCCGCCTGGCCACCGATATTTTCGGCATCGGGTTTGTCACCGCCGATCGAATTGCGGAAAAACTTGGCTTTCCCAGGGATTCGAGTCAGCGGATTGAAGCCGGCATTCTATACGTACTCCACAAGCTTTCAGATGAGGGTCACGTTTATTATCCTTATGAAGACCTTATTTTGAAGAGCAGGGAAATTTTGGACGTTGAAAAGGAGGTGGTTGTAAAAGCTCTCGGGATGCTGGCAGGTAACAATAAAATAGTTTTCGACGATCAGAACAGCGGCATTGAAAAAATTTCCCCAAAAAACAAAGCCGTCTATTTGGCTAAATTTCACCTTTGCGAGACCGGT
The DNA here is from genome assembly GCA_034189135.1 of Thermodesulfobacteriota bacterium. Lineage (NCBI taxonomy): Bacteria > Pseudomonadati > Thermodesulfobacteriota > Thermodesulfobacteriota bacterium. Next base: position 2,131 of record JAXHVO010000118.1, read on the forward strand.
ATTGCAGACATGTTGAAGTCACTGGCATTGTCATTTAAATCAATTCGCAATATAGATACGGATAAAGCAATAGACTGGGTGCAAAAACGGCTTTCAATTACCCTGGCGGAAAATCAGGTTTTGGCCGTACGCTCCTGTCTTAACCAAAAGGTAATGATCATCACCGGCGGGCCGGGCACCGGAAAAACCACCATCATCAATGCCATTTTAAAGATATTTTCCAGGATCGGGGTGAGAATCATGCTGGCTGCGCCAACAGGTAGAGCCGCCAAGCAGATGAGCGAAACCACCGGTATGGAAGCCCGGACCATACACCGACTGCTGGAGTTCAGCTATGCCAAAGGAGGCTTTCAGAAAAATGAAAAACGGCCCCTTGGTTGTGATCTGCTTGTGGTAGATGAAGTTTCTATGATCGATACGATTTTAATGTACCACCTGTTAAAAGCCGTTCCTTTAACTGCCACTTTAATTCTCGTCGGTGATGTGAATCAGCTTCCCTCCGTGGGAGCGGGAAATATTCTAAAAGACATGATTGAGTCGAATTCCCTACCTGTTGCTTGGCTAAATGAAATCTTTCGTCAGGCCAAAAAGAGCCGGATTATTGTCAATGCCCACAAGATAAACCAAGGCATTATCCCGTCCTGGGAAACTTCTTCTTTAAACGATGATAATGATTTTTATTTTATCCAGCAGGAGGACCCGGACCGGGTACTTGAAATTATACTTGAATTGGTAAAGGTTCGCATCCCTCAACGTTTTGGTTTTGATTCTGTGGCTGATATTCAGGTATTAACGCCGATGCACAAGGGAGTGGCAGGGGCGGATAACCTGAATAGAGAACTTCAGGCAACACTCAACCCGGGCCCGGAAGGTGTCACACGCGGTAACCGAAATTTTCGGGTAAACGATAAAGTGATGCAGATTAGAAATAATTACGATAAAGAAGTCTTTAACGGTGATATCGGAAAAATTACCAAGATTTACCCCGAAAATCAACAGCTCATTATTTTATTCGATGGCAGAGAAATCACCTTTGACTTTTCAGAGCTGGATGAAATCGTTTTGGCTTACGCGGTTTCGGTGCACAAATCCCAGGGCAGCGAATTTCCGGCAGTGATTATCCCTGTCCTGACACAACATTATATTCTTTTGCAACGAAACCTGATTTACACTGCCGTCACCCGGGGGAAGAATCTGGTTGTCATGATCGGTACCCGCAAAGCGCTGGCAATTGGGGTGAAAAATAACAAAACCAAAAAGCGTTTTACTTATCTAAAGTATCGACTGGCTTAAATCGGATTTTTATGAAATCATCATTCCTTAAATCCGTAATGAAAAATTTCATACTTGGTTTCTCCTCCAAGAAGAGAATCTATCTTATCCTGAACTTTTTTCCTGTCATCGCTTTTAAGCCAATTTTTCCAGTATTGAGAAGACTCCCATGTACTGATCACTATGAATTCTTCCGGGCTTTCCAGGTTCCTTAATGTTTCACCGGAAACATAGCCGTCATGATGGGTCGCCAGGCTTCTCATTTGCCTGACCAGCGGGATAATTTCCTTTGCCTTTTGTTCAGGGACATGTCTTTTTATGATTACTTTTACAGCCATGGTGCCCTCCTTATGGTATGGGGTTTAAACTACGAATACATAAGTGTGTTTTGATGGTCAATAAAAAAATTGAAATAACACCTGCGGAAAAATCAAAAACTTGAACTTGACGACATCCCTTTATGATACTAAGTAAAGGCTGCCAAACGATAACAGATCTCAACTCTGGTTTCCCACATATGATTACCTGAAATTTTTACCGGCTGGGAGACTTTTATAACTCAGGTATTCATTCAAGGTTCTTATTATATGAAAAATACAAAAACGTCCGCTTCAACGGTATTTACTGAAAAAAGTCGTGTGGTTTATCTGATCAGTCCTCGAACACCGGATAATTTTTGGTCTATGAAAAGCTCTGTAAAAGCGTTGCGAACTAAAAACTTAATGCCCAATTCGGCACTGGCCACATTGATTGCCTTAACCCCTGAGGATATGAATGTCGAATATAGATACTGTGATGAAAATGTTTCCCCAATCGATCTGGACATGCCCTGTGATCTGGTGGCCATTACCGGCTATACCCTTCATTCAAGGCGGATCGGTGAAATATCAGAAGCGTTTAGGAAGCGAAACATTCCAGTGGCCCTAGGAGGGGCATTTGCAACGCTCAACCGTGAAGAAGCCGCAAAACTGACAGATTATCATTTTGTGGGAGAAGCGGAATATACCTGGCCGAAATTTCTGTTGGAATGGCAAAATGGATCCGCAGCCTCCGTATATGAGCAAAAAGAGTATATTGATATAAAAGACAGCCCGCCTCCGGCGTGGTCATTTATTAATGGAAAAGACTATCTGTATTTTACCGTTCAAACCAGTCGAGGCTGTCCAAACAACTGTGATTTCTGTGATGTCATCCTTTTGGTTGGCAGGAAATACAGAACAAAATCTGTTGAACAGGTCATGACTGAAATAAAAAATGCCCATGCAAAAGGTGCGGAAACCATATTTTTTTCCGATGATAATTTCTTTGTAAACAAATCGTTTACCAAGAAATTATTAAACGAAATTATAGCATGGAACACGTCGCAAAAAACACCTCTGTCGTTCAGCACACAGGCAACCACTAAAATCGGTGATGATGAAGAAATTTTAAAGCTACTGGCAGATGCCCGTTTCTCAGCAATTTTTTTCGGTGTGGAAAGTATCAGAAAAGAATGTTTGGATGAAATAAATAAAGGACATATTTTTCGTTATAATCCAAAGGAAGCGGTAAAGAGAGTATCCAGTTACGGCATCCTCCCTTTTATTGGGCTGATTGTCGGTTTTGACCATGATGACCAGAAAACATTTACTGAAATTGAACAATTCCTCAATGAAACGGGCAGTCCGCTTGCCTCAATCACTATTTTAAATGCGCCGAAAAATACGACCCTGTATGACAGAATGAAAAAACAAAATCGCTTAAATGAGGACTTCAAAGGGGTATGGCATTATTCAACCAATATTATACCTTTAAATTTAACCCTCGAAGAGCTGATTGAAAATCACCATACTCTTTTTAAAAATTTATATCAGCCGGAAAATTTTGAATCCAGAGCCTTAGACTGGCTGGCGAATATTACATACTTCTCCCCTCTTTACCGGAATTCAAAGATGAGTTTTGCAAAATTTATCAAACTTTTCTATATTATCGCATTTTACCTGTTGCATGAGCCCTGGCCGGTAAAATTATTGTTGTTTCGCCTGTTGGTCAAAACATGGAAAATGAATCCAAATTTAGTTAAAAAAGCAGTCACCATTATGTCTCAGTACTGTCATTATTATGATTTTGCCAACGGATCGTCGTAAAGCAGGATTTTCATTGTTCTTTGGGCGGGGTAAGAGGCAAACAGCTAGGCCGAATCGATTGTGGCAAACAGGAGAATCATCTCCCGATTAGTTGTAGTTAATTAAGACTAAATAAGTTGTTTATCTCTAATTAAACGGTCAATATCATAGAGGAACCCAGGATTCCAGGGGTCAAGGATTCAAGGGTTTGTTTTCTAAAAACTTTATCAGTGTTTTTAACATCCTTTCGATTTCTGCTAGGGCTTTTTTTAGCGTACCCAAGTCACTTTTTTAAATGAAATCTAACTCCTCTATATCTCTAAACAAAGTTTGCATGACTTTTGATAGACTTTCAACTCCTTGTAATTCTTTAGCATTTCACTCGGACCCTTGAGCCCTGGAATCCTAGATCCCTCTTCTCCAATTAAATTGGAGAAGAACCAAACAAGATAACCCATGTGTTGAGTGGCAGATTCCGGGTGCCGTTATGCCTTAAGCCGTTTTTTTGCCAAAAGCATGCTTGGCAAGATCTCTTCTTCTGGGCGTAAATGTATTGGCCTGTTTTTCTTTTCTAACCACCTTCTGAAGCAATTTAAACATCTTAATTCTTTGGGGTTCGTCCTTATAAAATGTATCCCAGGCATAAGTAAAAAGTTCCTGAAGCCTTTCCGGGGTCATATGCTTGGGATAATATACCACTCTGTCCGCAGAATATTGATCCCAGTCATATGAAAAAATTCTCTTCTGTTTGTGCAGATCATCCCAGGCCTTTGTATGCGGGAAAGGTGCCAAAACAGTAAACTCCGCCAGATCCAGTTCGATTTCCAGAAGGAAATCGATCAGCCGTTTAATAAAATCTTCTGTATGCGTATCCAGGCCAAGGAGAATAGTACCCTCAACTCCGATTCCATGATCATGGTATCGTTTGATTCTGTCTTTAATCAAATCTGATGTGTCAAAAACCGCCTGATAAACGTACCAGGCACCCGCCTGCGCAGCCAGATCCAGCACCTCAGGTTTATTTTCTATCGGGTGGCTGCACCAGTTTTTCTTCAACGGAATCATTTCACGAAACAGATCCATTTCCCATTTTGTATCCTGAGCCAGGGAATTGTCCACCAGAAACAAGCGGTTGTTATCTATACTTTCCATTTCTTCGATAGACTTATCAATGGGACGGGGCCTGAAACTTCTTCCCCCAAGGTAGGCCACCGCACATGGATAACAGTGAAAACGGCAACCTCTGGATGCGTGGACCAGATCGACCATCTGGACACCCTTGTAATTGTACAGATCCCTTTTCAAAATGTCTCTTCGGGCCGTACCGACCATTTCGATGGGAGGGCGGTCGTCTAAATAGTTATACACTTTTTGAAGTTTATTCTTTTTAAAATCGGAAAAGACCTTTTCCATTCTTCCTTCCGCTTCACCCAGGAATACGGCATCTGCATGCTCCATGGTTTCTTCCACATGCAACATGGTAGAAATCCCGCCGAATATGACTTTAATACCCTTTTTTCGATAGATATCCGCAATTTCCCACCCCCGCTTCACCTGGATGGTAAGCATCATGGAAATACCCACAAAATCTACAGGATCGTCAAAATTAATTTCTTCCAGATTTTCATCGACAAATTCCACATCCACATCATCCGGCAATGCGGCAGCAAAAACCACAGGGCCGTGAGGCGGAAGATGAAATTCGGTTTGTCTTTCAAGTTTTGCCCATTTTGGATAAATCAGTTTGAATTTCATAAAACGGTTCCTCAACCTGAAACCGTTCACAGGTTCAGTGGCTCAGGTGTAGATCCTGAACCCGTCAACGGCTATCTTATTTTATTATACGTTTTGCCTCTTTCAATTCGAATGCCAGTGCATATCGGTTTATACCAAAGGAAGCAAGTTTTATTCTGCCCGGCAAGCCATTTTTTTTTGCAGAGACAGACGCTTTTTCACAGTGGTCTGCCTGAACGGTTTTTATTAAGCCGCCATCAGGGCTATACTTTTGTATTTTCCAGTCGCAGCCTTTTGTTACAATCACATCCACAACACCACCGTCAACATTCCTGTATCGACAGACATGTGACCCGTCACCGGACATACCAGACTCCATCAGACGCCCCTCAGGCTTAAAAAACATCAGTTTGATATCATCCATCATGCCTCTCACAAAATCGCTGGAATCAAATGGAGGAATACCTCGATTAATCACTACCTTTTGATCATAATAGGCATCGAGGAAAACGAAACCTTCAATGGTCATGATCACAGATTCGATTTTTTCTTCTTGCGGAGAAATAACGGTGATCCCCATCACAAAGCTCTGCTGATTCCCCGGCATGGCAAATTCAATCAGATGAACCAATCGCCATTTGCCTTGTAAAAACACATCGGAGCATCTTTGGTGAATTCCAGGTAAAAGCGTGGGATTGACCGGATCAAGCTTTGGAAGGCCGGTGCAGGAGACAGTGCCCAATAAAAGGATGAGCCAAAATGTGATACTTTTCATTGATAAACTCGTAAAAATGATAACCGCCGGCCAAGCAGAAAGTTTCATAATCAAGGCGCCGTGGTTTTTCAGGGACGGGGCGAAACATGCCGTATACCGAATGTCTTAAAAACCGCTGCAACGCTGTAGATGGGGTTTTCTGCGACGCCATCTGCATTAAATCTTGTGAAATATGGAATCGTCTATGTTACCATTCAATATTGATTTTTGAAAAATCAACCGGGTAAAAGAGTCATCGCTCTCATAGATGATGACCGATTTTATTATTCCCGGCCGGTCTGAAAGTGTCAATTCTATTTTTTGTATCATCATGGAAAAAGATTTTTCTTTTGGCAGAAGAATTATTTTATTACCGGCTGTTAGGGTGGCGGTAAATTGTGGATTCTCATCAAAACGGCCTTTGAGCCACATGGTGATTTCCTTTAAAACAAACCCCATTGCCTGTAGATTGGCGCAGCTGTCGCCAATGAAACGATCATCTTTCATTATAAACCGCTTGGTTTTTCCATGGTGCATCAGTAGAATGCTTCTAATTGGCGATAGGTATTCCCACCTGAGAGATCCGGGCACCTTATAGTACAAAACCCCTTTTGAAATCAGGGGGTTGGCAAGAATTTTCATGTGTTTTTCCTGAATGAAATCACACTTCACCGTATCAACCTGCCCGGCGCCATTTTTTATCTGATCCCAGTTGTCCGCCCAGCCAACAGTCAACCAGCTCGCTGCAATTAAAACAAATATTGAAAGTGCGCTGTAACTCTTTTTTGCTTTCATTTCTTATATTATTTCATACCTTTTTAACTTGTTTGTTTGGTTATCCCATAAATGTTTCGGGTTACATGTTGCGTGTTGGTAATAGGAAATAATTCTTTTTATACCCCGTAACCCGAAACGCGCAACTGGTAAACACAACAATATCTCATGACACAAAAAGAAGCTACTGCAAACTAAAACTGGTAAGCTGCCTTATCGGGTTAAAACATTCCCCCATTTACCGATATCACCTGACCGGTAATATAGGAAGCGTCTTCAGAGCAAAGGAATCGGACCACCTTTGCCACTTCTTCCGGCTGGCCGACTCTTGCCATGGGAATCATCTGTTTTATATTTCCTACATGGGTTTCACCCAGCATTTCCGTTTCTATGAGTCCTGGAGCCACCACGTTCACCCGAATACCCAGCCTGGCCACCTCAGATGAAATTGAGCGGCTTGCTCCGATCAAACCCGCCTTTGCCGCAGAGTAGTTCGCCTGTCCCCTGTTGCTGATCAAAGCAGAAACAGACGATATCGATACGATTGCTCCTTTTTTATTCGGAACCATTTTTCCTAAAACCGGTTTGGTCACATTATAAAAACCCTTCAAAGTGGTGTTGATTACCGCATCCCAGTCATCTTCCGGCATGAAAACAAATAACCCGTCTGCCGTTATACCGGCATTGTTCACCAAAACGTCAATATTTTCATAACGAGAGGCAATATCATCTATGGCCCGTTCTGACTCTTTTGCATCAGAAACATCAAATTGAATCATCTCACCATCACTTTCCCTGTCTCTTACGGCCTGAAGCGTATCTGCGGCTGCTTTGGCATTGGATTTGTAATTGATAATGATATGATATCCCACCCGGGCAAGTTCAATTGAAATTGCCCGACCAATGCCCCTGCTTCCTCCAGTGACAATGGCTACCTTTTTGCTCTTCTCATCCATCTGTTTCATCTCCTGAATTAGACTTTAAAACGGAACCGGATTCAGACCTTAACACCTGGAGATTGACTTCGCCTACCAGTTTTTCACCTGTCTTTGCGGTTCCAAGGATCTGGGTGTAATTGTCAAAGCTAAAATTGATTCTAGAGCAAGTGGTTATTCTGGAATTTAAAGCAATTTTATCTAAAAAGAAAGACGCGTTCTTTATTCCCACCAGCCAGCCCTTTCCTCCAAGTTTCTCACCGTTTTTTTTAAGTTCTTTGTATCCGATGCAAACACTTGCCGTCTGTGCGACAAGTTCAATGATGATAAGGGAGCTGACACCGGTTTCGGTAAAAAGCGGCCACTTTTTTGCTACCACCGATTCCGTTACAGCCTTTTCATCATCTGATTCAATGATCTCACCGATCAGTTTCATACGATCACGATGGGGAATGAGTCGTTCAATATCTATATTAATCATTGCAGTAACCCTGTTTGCCGAAATTTTTAAACCCAACAAGACACCTACCGCGAGGAACAACTAGATTTAACCTGGGGATCTGTTCGAGTCTGGCTTAAATCTATTTTCCCTCGGTCTTGGGTTTACTGTATAATAAGTTGGCAAATTTCAACTTTTACTTTAAAAATAGGTTGAAAAAAATAAAATAAATATATAGAAAGAAAGTTTTGATTGGATGGTACAACAATTTGAGTGCTATGTAAAGATGGAACTTTTTTGTGATTTTATTAACTCTAACAAAGCAATACAAGGGTATGCCGGTTAAAAATTATGGAACAATTAATCAATGATCTAAAAGTTAAAATTATCGAAACGCTGAACCTTGAGGGTGTCGCTCCTGATGATATTGATGAGGACAGTCAATTGGTTGGTGGAGAACTGGATATCGATTCCATCGATGTCCTTGAACTTGTATTAATGATGGAAAAAGATTATTCCGTTATCGTAAATAATAAAGAACTGGGTGCAAAGGTTTTTTCATCTCTCAGAGCAATGGCCAACTATATCCGTGAGAAAGCGCCGGCAATGTCTAGCTGACCGACGTATGTATTTCATTGCAGAAACATAACTATTCAGCTCAAAATAACCTTCTGCCTGTTAAACCATAGAATTTGTATTATTTTAAACCCTTAACAAGTATCAAGGTTGCTGTATAAGCACTTCCGGAGTATCGACAGGTAAACTTGAATCTGCAGGTGGGATAATGCCATGAACCGTTATGAAAGTATTACTTGTTTCGGCAAATATTTTTATTGAACCTTATCCGGTGTATCCACTGGGTCTTGATTATGTGACTGAATCAATTGCAGACAGTCATCAGGTAAAAATTTCGGATCTGAACGATCTAAAGGATCTTGACTCGATTAAGGAGGTTATCAGAAATTTTTTGCCCGATATTATAGGGATTTCTATTCGAAATATAGATAATACCGACACAGCCGATCCAAAAGGCTTTATTGGTCACTATAAAAAACTCGTTGCATTAATAAGAGGCTGTTCCAAATCACCCATTGTTTTGGGAGGAAGCGGTTTTACCATATTCCCTGCCGAAGTTCTGGAAGCATTGCAGGCGGATTACGGTATCGTTGGGGAAGGAGAAAGGTTTTCCCTGCTTCTTAATGCCATTGAAAAAAGGGAAGATGTATCATCCATACCCGGAGTCATCACCCGGGGAAATAAGGCACAAATACCAAAGCCTCTGGATCAACCGTTTTCTGCACGAATAGATACAAATAATTCCCATCTCAATTTTTACCTTAAAAAAGGGGGGATGCTCAATCTGCAAACCAAGCGGGGATGTAATTTCCAATGTATATACTGTACCTATCCCCATATTGAAGGAAGCAAATTGCGGCTTATTCCTCCAAAGGAGGTTGCCAACACGGCACTAAAACTCCAGGAAGCCGGAGCCGAATATTTTTCTATAACCGATTCCGCATTTAATAGCGATTTTTCCCACAGCGCTGAAGTTGCCCGGGCATTTATAAAATATGGAGTTTCCATCCCATGGGGCGCTTTTTTTGCTCCGAAAACTCCGCCAAAAGATTATTATAAATTAATGGCAGATGCCGGGCTTACCCATGTTGAATTCGGCACAGAAGCCATGTCTAATAAAATGCTGGCATCTTACCGGAAACCGTTTAAAATAGATAATGTCTTTGAAGCACATAAATTGGCAAATGATGCAGGTTTATACGTTGCGCATTTTTTTCTCCTGGGAGGCCCCGGAGAAAATAGAGAATCACTCGAAGAAACGCTTTCAAATGTTGACAAATTGGATAAAACCGTTTTATTTTTTTTCTGCGGACTGAGAATATATCCATACACCGCCCTGTATGACATTGCTTTGTCAGAGGGACAGATATCCGGAGAGCAGAATTTACTTAAGCCGGTTTTTTATCAATCCAGAGCGCTGAGCAGTGAAGAGATTATCAACAGAGTCAGCCGGTATGCAAACGGACGTATGAACTGGGTAATCGGAGCCGGTGGTGAACAGACAGCTAAAATCACATCCAGAATGTATGACCATGGACATTACGGTCCTCTCTGGGAGCACTTAATTCAATGATAAAAAATAATCGGGAAAACTGGTATGCCCTGACAAATATAAAGCGATCTTCTTCAGATGAAATTCTTGCAGATGCCATCGTGACTGGCAAATCACCGTGGTTTTCCGGACATTTCCCCGGAGAGCCGATTCTCCCCGGTATTGCCCAGCTTGGTATGGTTTTTGACGTTATTAAGCAGGCAAACGGCAAAAATTTAAAAATTTCCGCGGTAAAACGGGTTAAATTTAAACAGATCATAAAGCCCGGTGATAAGATACAAATTGCGGCAAAGGAAAAAAACGACGATCACCGCCTGTATACGTTTGACGTAATGGTTGATTCCCAGATCGCCTGCACAGGCATGATGACGGTAGAAAGAGAATGATGTAAAACAATAAAATCGTTTCCTAAAAAAATGGTTTTTTTCTTGTTAAGAAACCATTAATATATAGTTTTAAGGAGGAAAAATATGCCCGTAGCAACAGATATGAAAGAAATTGTGATTCACATTGCAAAAATTATGATTGATGAGCTCAAACTGGAGGATGTCACCCCTGAGACATTCGACCCAGATATTGATCTGATTGATGAGGTTGGGATTGACAGCATGGACCTGGCCACAGTCGCCCTGGTTCTTCAGGACAAATACGGAATAAAAATCGATGAAGACGACTATCCCAAACTGACCACCGTTCGTTTTATTGCAGAATACATCGAAAAAAAATTGATAGCATCATAATAAGTCTTACCTACTGCACTGGTGAGGTTTTTTTAAGCGCTTGACATGCGATATGCATGCCTTTGCCCCGGGGAAAACCGCTATGTCTTGTAGATGAGCCGGAAAAGATGCCATCCGGCACCTTGTTAACGATTTTTAGTCACACATCATGTTAACCTTTTATAGAATGGAGAATGTTAGTTGAATACCCAAAAAGTCAAACAAGCTCATGTTGGGCAAAATACTTCTGAAAATCAGTGGAAATTTTCAGACATTTTGGCAGATCCTAAAATACGGCAACGATTTGAAAAGATACGGAAATATTTTTTTCTGCGGGAATCCACTTATGATATGACCCATCGATGCAACATTAGATGCGATGGTTGTTATTATTATGAAGGCGATAAACAGTTCGCCAAAGAAAATAAAGATGTAAATGCGTGGCGTAACCTGATGAAGAAGGAGAAAGCAAGGGGCATTACCTATGTTGTCCTTGCAGGAGCCGAACCTTCTTTAGTCCCTGAACTTTGCGAAATCTGCTATCAGGAAATGCCGTTGGGGGCGATTGCATCCAACGGGATTAAATTTATACCCGAATCCGTGGGTTACAAAATACACATTTCAGTCTGGGGTAATGACGAAACAAGTCTAAAAGTGCGAAACGCAAAAAACATGCTTGCAAAACAGATTGAAAATTATAGCAATGATCCCAGAGCAGTATTTGTATATACCTTTACCAAACACAATATTGATGAAGTGCATGAAGTCACCCGAATTCTTTCCGAAAACGGAAGTAAAATTACCTTTAACATATTTTCCGCACCCGTGGGGTATAAGGGAGACCTCCGTCACGATGAAGAATCTCTGTTTCGCACCCGCGAGAATATGGTTCGGCTTCTGTTAAAATATCCAGACAATGTGTTGTTTTCTCATTATAGCGCTGTTGCCCACACGCATAAATACGGACTTCACGACCTGTATGCCTGCTCGTATCCCAGGATGAATCCATCCACCGATATCGGCCTTGGCCGCTCTTTCAGGCAATACAGGACAGATTTGACCTGGGATAGAAGTGCTGCCTGCTGCGTCCCGGACACAGACTGCTCAGATTGCAGGCATTATGCTGCAGGAAGTGCGGTAGTGACTGCCAGATTATTCAGGCATGCCATCAATCCTGAAACGTTTAAGGCCTGGCTTGACTATGTGGATACCTATCTTGCAGTCTGGGTAATGGGATACCAAAAAGGTACCAATCTTTGTGATTATTTTGTGGCCCCTCCCGGTCATGATATGTTTCTATGAAAACCGTTTTATAAATCCACCACGGAAAAGCACGGAATATCACAGATAATATTCTGTGAAATTTCCGTGAAAATCAGTGGTATTTTTTTTGTTTTAGATAATAAAGGAGCACGTTGATGAAAACCGTTAGTTCCCTGCTGGATGACCAGTGGTATCAGCGATATAAAAAGATATCGAAGCTTAATATCCGAAGTTCAATATATGATGTGACCAACCGTTGTAATTTGCGATGCCAGGGATGTTTCTTTTTCTCTTCAGGAGAAGACAAGGCGGCGGTTGAAGAGATGGACATTAAAAAATGGGAAGCGTTTATCGGACGGGAAAAATCGCGTGGCGTTAACCTTGCCATACTGATTGGCGGGGAGCCCACGCTTTGTTTGGACAGAGTAGAAGCATTCTATAAACAACTGCCGACTTTTTGCGCAACCAACGGCCTTATCAAGGTCCCCCGAGACCGATTTCCCGATATGATGGTGGGAATTTCTTTATGGGGGGACGAAGAAGATGAGAAGGTTCTCCGGGGAAAAGACACCTTTGCCATTTCCAGCAAAAATTACCAGGGAGACCCCCACACCTATTACCTTTATACCATTACCCCCAAACAGATTGGGAAGACTGAACGAATTATAAAAAAGATAAGAGACGCGGGCCTTAAGGTGCACATGCAGCTCCTTTCCAATGATGAAGATGTGGACGGCTTTTTCTGGAAACCTGAAGAGCTCAAGGATTTGCGTCTGGAAATGGATGACATGTTAGATAAATATCCGGATGCGGTGATATCTTCCAAATATTATCATGAAATAATCACCACCGGAAAAATGTTGGGCAGAAAATTCGGATGGATGGAATGTCCCTCCGTTTCACAGCCTTTGGACAAAAGAAAACCAAGACCAAAGCGCCTGATAGACTTTATTCGGTGGGCATCGGATCTTAACACCATGCACCGCTGTTGTACTTCAGAAACAAGGAATTGTTCCACCTGCAAAGACGGGGCCGCACATATGAGTTGGGTGATGGTAAATAAGCGTGCTCATATTCGTACCTCCAAGGATCTGCAAAACTGGATTGAGGTTTACGAGATGTTTGCCAAGCTCTATCAATTTATCCCGTGGTAAATAATATGCGGTCAAAAAAACCTGTAATTATTGGATATGATTCGGTTTCTCCCCTGGGAACCGATATGGAATCCCAGTGGCGCAGGGCTGTCAGGGGTGAAAGCGGAATAGGCCAACTCACCCGCTTTACCACCGATGAAAACTTTCCCGTTCGTATTGCCGGCCAGGTCGATGATATTGACACCACGCCTTATCCTTTTTTAAGTGCACGAAATCTCGCACAGTGGACATCCCCGATTTTCAAATATGCCATGCTGGTGGTGCACCGTGCCCTGGAAAAAAGTAAAATTAAAATCACCCCCGATTTAGCCCCAAAGGTCGCCATTACTTTCAGTTCCGCAGTGGGCGGGCAGGATGCTGTTTTGAAAGCAGACCGGCTCATGATTTCCCGGCACAAACTGCCCCATCCATTCACCAACCCCAACTCATGCATCAATATGGTCGGTGGGAAAATATCCATTTTAACCGGTGCCACCGGCCCCATTACCTCAACCATTACCGCCTGTGCCACCGGTGTCACTTCAATGATCATAGGGGCAATGCTGCTTGAGCAGGGAAAAGCTGATGTCGTCATTTGCGGTGCGGTTGATTTTGCCCTTGTTGAACCGATTGTGGCCGGGTTTGCCACCATGAACGGCACCTATAGCCCCAAACCCGGTCTTCCCCAAGAACCGGCTGAAAGGGCCAGCAGACCTTTTTCTATTGACAGAAGAGGCTTTGTCATCTCCGAAGGCGCGGGCAGTATTATTATATGTACCCAAGAATTTGCCAAGGCCCATGGTCTCAGTTACCATATTGAAATAGCCGGTTGGGGCATGACCTCGGATGCCTATCATTTTGTTGCTCCGAATTTTGAGACCGTTAAAAGATGCATCACTGAAAGTATTGACAATGCAGATATAAAGCCCGATGATATCGATGCGGTAAATGCACACGGCACCTCTACGAAAATCGGCGATAAAGTTGAATTTGATGCCTTGAAAGCGGTATTTGGAAATGCTATACCTCCGGTATCGGCAAACAAATCGCTGATCGGTCATGCCATGGGGGCGTCCAGTGCGATTGAGTCTATTTTTGCCATTTGCGGGATGAAAAGGAGCACTTTGCTTCCAACCATCAACTATACACCGGACCCGGGCATGGTTTTGGACTGTGTACCCGAAGGCGCACGCAATCATAGTCAGGAATATGTGCTTAAAAATTCCTTTGGGTTTGGCGGATGCAATTCATGTGTTGTTTTCCGCAGGATAGCATAAACGATGAAAGCACCCAAAAACAGACGTGTATTTGTTATCGGCTACGGCACTGCCACACCGCTGGGAAAAACCTTTGAAAAAACCTGGCAACGGGCGGTGAATGGCGAGGCCGGTTTTCGCAAGGTAACGCGATGTGAAACAAACTCACGCAGCAATGTGGTGGGCGAGATTCCGGACTGGGATCCCATGACCCTTGATTTCATGGACAGGAAAGAGGCCTATAACTGGAATGCGGATTATGTTTTTTTAACCATGGCGGTTTGCAAAGAAGCTCTGATAAATTCCGCGTTGGAAATAGACAAGGATACCGGCCCCAGAACCGCCTGCTTGATCGGATCTGCCTTAAATGGAACCGATGCTTACCGCATCGCCATGGATAATTATGTGAACCAGGGCCCCTACAAGGTGAGCCCATACCTGCTTCCCAATCTGTGTGCCAATCTGCCGTCCGGTAAGGCCGGAATGCTTCTTGGGTTTACCGGTCCGATATTTTCACCCCAGGGCGCCTGTGCTTCGGGAAACCATGCCATCGGTATCGGTTCTCGAATGATCAGGGATGGAGATTGCGATTTTGTTCTGGCCGGTGGAGTCGATACCTGCCTGATACCTGAAATTATTCAAGGTTTTTCCAATATGCTGGCCACCATAAAAGTGGGCCCCAATGACCGTGCCTATAATGACCCCACCCAGGCCTGCCGACCTTTTTCCATTGACAGAAAAGGAATTGTTCTTTCAGAAGGGGCAGGGGTAATTGTGCTGGCAGCTGAAGATATGCTTTCTGCATATGGCCTTGAACCAAAGGCTGAGGTGATGGGCATCGGCTGGACCTCGGACGCGCATCATTTTACCCTGCCCAACCCTGAAACCATCATCTGCGCAATAACTGAAGCGATACAAGATGCCGGTTTGCAACCGGAAGACATTTCATATGTGAATGCGCACGGAACATCCACCCATAAAGGCGATAAAATTGAAATTGATTGTTTAAGAAACGTGTTCGGCAAAAAGCTGGAAAGTGTGCCTGTATCATCAAACAAATCTCAGCTCGGACATACTCTTGGCGCTTCCGCTGCCATTGAGGCCGCCCTGGGTATTGAGGCGATGCAAAAAGGCTTAATCCTTCCGACGGTTAATCATATCCCGGATCCCGAACTGACTGATATTGATGTGGTTCCCCATAAAACCCGCAGGCAGAGTTACGAAACCTTTCTTTCCAATGCCTTCGGTTTTGGCGGGACGAATTGCTGTATTGTTTTTAAAGGTGTTTGAAATGAGACCGAAACCATTTATTCCTGAAACCCTTGATGGCGATAACCGGTATGTCAGAGATAAAACCGGCGGCCTGGTATGGCACAAATGCAATACACGGACTCTGTACGCCGATACAGATCGCTCACAGGTGGTCTATCATGGGAACTATCTTCGATATTTTGAATTGGGAAGGGCTTCCCTGATGCGCGATGCAGCCTATGCCTATCGCGAAATTGAGGAAAACGGCTTTATATATCCTATTATTGAAATTGGAATCAGCTATTTTACCCCGCTTTTTTACGATGATCCCATGTGCATCTATACCCATCCTTCAGACCTCGAGCGGGTGCGGCTTAAGTTTGATTATATCATTACCAATGAAGCATCCAATGAGATCATTTGTAAAGGATTTACCCGTCATTGCGCCACCAATGCGTCCGGAATGCCGGTTGGAATCGATAAAAAAACCCTTCATTTATGGAAAGTCTTCCCCAAATGATAGGCAAAGATCAAAGGCACCTGTCTTCGCCTTTGGCTTCAGACTGCATTTTTAAGCCCTGCCTTGACAAAACGCCGGAGCAGGGAAAGGCTCTATATTTTTTCCATAACTTTTCATGCCCGACTGGGTACAACAATGCATCAAACCTAACCCCATAAAAAGACGTGGTTTTTTAAAAAATGCAAAAAAGGCTGCCACTTAAGATAGAAATCCATCCGTATTTGCTGGATCACCGCTTTGAAGGAAAAGCAGTACTCCCCGCTGTGGAAGCCATGCAACTTCTTGCCGCATCCACTGAAAAGTACCTGCCGAAAACAGATATCCGATCCATTGAAAAAGCCATGTTTGATAAATTTTTCTATATTGAGCCGGATACTGCCTCAGCTGATAATGTTGTTGACGCCTTTAACGAAATCGAAAAGAATGAAAAAGACGGTGTCACCGCCAGACTGATGACAAAAACAAGATCAAAAAAGGCCGGTATCACCCGCGTAAAACAGCATGCCACCATGCAATTTTCCGCCAATAAAGCTGATATTAATCCTCCTGCTTTGGCTGCTGTTTCCGGACAGATTCAAAAGAGGTTTACCATCCCGGCGGATAAGCTATACAGCGACCTTGTTCCCTTTGGCCCTGCATATCATAATATTCAGGATCCCCTGTTTGTTTCCTCAAAAGGGGCCATGGCCGATATACTGGCGCCAAAACAAAGACCCATCAATAAGTCAAAACTGCCGCTGGGCTCTCCTTTCCCTCTGGATGCCGCCTTTCATGCGGCATGTGCCTGGGGGCAGCGTTACCTGGCTGTGGTCGGGTTTCCCGTTGGATTTGACCGGCGAATAATTTTTAAACCGACCCGACCTGGAAGCCGGTATACCTGCCTGATCCTTCCGGTGAATGTGAGCACTGAGCTTTTTTCTTTTGATATAGGGCTTTACAATCGAAATGGTATACTTGTTGAAACGGTCTTTGGCCTGCAAATGAGAGATGTCAGCGCGGGTCGCATGAAACCGCCCCGGTGGGTCATTAAAAAAGATTCCATCAATCTCTAATCCCTCTCAGCTATGGGAGTAAAATCTCTTTTTTTCGATCCGATGTAAATCTGGCGAGGGCGACTGATTTTCCATTTGGGATCATAGATGCTTTCTTTCCACTGTGCAATCCAACCGGGCAGTCTGCCGATGGCAAACATCACCGTAAACATGTTGGTGGGTATGCCAATGGCTCGCAAAACAATCCCGGAGAAAAAGTCAACATTGGGATACAGGTGATGATCAATAAAGTAAGGATCTTTTCTGGCTTGTATCTCCAGTTCCTTGGCAATGTCCAGCAGCGGATCTGAAATATGTAACGATTCCAGCAAATCGTCGCACATCTTTTTCATAATCGTTGCCCGAGGATCATAGGTTTTATATACCCGGTGTCCGAATCCCATCAAACGGAAAGGATCATTCCTGTCTTTGGCCCTTTCAATGGCTTTCTTATAGTTTCCCCCTGAATCGTGTATCTCGGTGAGCATTTCAATGACCGCCTGGTTGGCTCCTCCATGCAAAGGCCCCCATAAGGCGGCAATGCCTGATGAAATGGCAGCATAGAGGTTGACGCGGGCGCTTCCCACCATGCGCACGGATGAGGTGGAACAGTTCTGCTCGTGGTCTGCATGAAGTATCCAGAACACTCGAAGGGCTTTTACCACCAAAGAATTTATTTTGTAAGGCATCACAGGTGTATCGAACATCATATTGAGAAAATTTTCACAATATGTCAGGTCAGGCCTGGGGTAAATCACCTTGTGTCCCTTGGATATCTTGTATGACATGGCCGCCATGGTCCTGATTTTGGCCATAAGCCTCGTCATGGTGATCATGATCTCTTCCTCTTCCGTCTGATGATTCAGTTCCGGATAAAAGCTTCTCAGGGCATTCACCATGGCGGACAGAATACCCATGGGATGGGAATTTCTGGGGAACTTCATATAAAAAGCCTTCATGTCTTCATGAACAAGAGAATTATCATTAAGCAGCATTGAGTAACGTTTGAGTTCTTCGGAGTTGGGTAGCTTACCGTGGATCAGCAGGTAGGCAGTCTCCTTGAAGGTTGCTTTTTCTGCAAGCTGCTCAACCGGAACACCTCTGTAACGCAAAATCCCTTTTTCTCCATCCATAAATGTAATACTGCTTTCACAGGATCCGGTGTTTGCATAGCCGGGATCAAGGGTGATTAATCCGGTTTGTTTGCGAAGAAAGGATATGTCAAGCGCCCTCTCTCCTTCAGAGCCCTCAATAATGGGCAATTCACAGGTCTCTCCATCAATGATCAGTCTGGCGGTTTTTCCCATTTTTCTCAGCCTTTTATATTATCAGGTAACTGCACACTGCGACAAATTAAGAATTGTTTTGATTTTGTTATAACAATATGAAAATAATATCAAAACATTGAAGGAAAGCAAGTTTTTTAATGTTGCATTTTGTAAAACCCAACTAAAGCCATTTTTCACCGATATGGCTCAAGACCGGTCTGCCATCATGAAAAAAAATAATAAATTTACTGATTTTAAATCCGGCTTTGTGGCGATTGTAGGTGCGCCCAATGCGGGAAAATCGACCTTTTTAAACCGGCTGCTCGGCGAAAAAATATCCATTACATCCAGAAAACCCCAGACCACCCGCAACCGTATTCTGGGTGTGGTTCACCGACCCTCTTCCCAGCTTGTTTTCATCGATACGCCGGGTGTACACCGGCCAAAAGATGAGCTGAATGTTAGAATTGTTGATGCAGCTCTTTCAGCCATGGGCGATGTGGACCTGATCCTTATTGTGACTGATGTGGCAAATTCTGATACGGAATCGGAAAACTATATGATAAAGAAACTAAAGCCGCAAAAAAAACCGGTTATCCTTGCCCTTAACAAGATAGACCTGATAAAAAAGCCGGCGCTGCTTGAAATCATAAACAGCTGGGGGAAAAGATACACCTTTGAAGCGATTGTCCCGATTTCCGCCAAATACGGTGACCAGGTGGATCGGCTTCTCGAGACCATGGAAGCCCTTTTACCCCAGGGCCCCCCTTTTTTCCCCGAAGATACCCTTACCGATTTGCCGGAACGTTTTATTGCGGCGGAAATGATAAGGGAAAAGGTTTTCCGACTAACCGGCCAGGAAATACCCTACTCAACTGCAGTGACCGTTGATTCCTTTTCAGCTAAAAAGGGCGGCGGACTGGTAAAAATTAACGCCACGATTCACCTTGAAAGGGATTCTCAAAAGGGCATCATCATCGGGAAAAAAGGAAGCAAACTGAAAAAAATCGGTGAAGACTCGCGCAAACAAATCGAACGGATGCTGGGAACAAAGGTTTTTTTAAAACTTTTTGTGCGTGTGCAGAAAAACTGGAGCAGAGATACCAGAGCCATCAGAAAATTTGGCTATTGATGAAAAAATTGAATAAACCCATATTCAGTACTCTTTTCTTTTCCATGCTTGCGACTGTGACAGGTGTGGGTATCGTCGTTCCCCTTTTACCCGTTTATGCGCATACCATTGGTGCAAACGGGTTATACATCGGGATGATATTCGGAGCCTTTTCCCTTTCCAGAGCTTTCTTTCTTCCCTATTTCGGCAGACTGTCAGATAGAAAGGGGCGAAAACCGTTAATCATTGTCGGTCTTTTTGCATACAGTATGATTTCGCTTGCCTTTATGTTGTCTAAAGATGTCAACTCACTGATATTTATCAGATTTTTTCAGGGAGTTGCCTCTGCCATGCTGATGCCGGTGATACAGGCCTATATCGGGGATATTACCCCCAAAGGCAAGGAAGGCTTTAGCATGGGTTTATTCAACATGTCCATGTTCTTCGGCTTAAGCCTGGGGCCGGTCCTCGGAGGAATTATTAACGACAGGTTGAATCTTAATTCCGCTTTTATCTGTATGGGTTTTCTGGCTTTTAGCGGATTTTTGCTAAGTCTTTTTCTGCTTCCGCCTACAAAATCAGAACAGTCCGTCTATTTAGGAAAGACACCCACAGAATGGAAAATCTTACTGCGCGACAGGATCATCGCCGGGCTTTTTCTTTTCAGGTTCACCTATACTCTATGTATCGGTGTCATGTGGGGATTTCTACCTGTGGTGGCAGATTCTGAATTTTTTCTTACCAGTTCATCCATTGGGATGTTGGTGATGCTAGGTGTATTTATCAGCGGGTTGATCCACCTGCCGATGGGCTATCTGGCAGACCGCGTAAATAAATATATGATGATCGCCGCAGGCGGGCTTATCGTCGTTTTTGCCATGTGTTATTTTGCCTGGACCAACACCTCCCGGGGCCTTTTTTATGCCAGCATCCTGTTTGGCATCGGCGGTGGCATTTCAATGCCGGCGCTTATGGCATTGGCCGTATTGAAAGGGAATACATCTCATGCCATGGGTTCGGTAATGGCCCTGTTAACCCTGGCACACAGTCTTGGAATGTTCACCGGCTCTTTAACTGCAGGTATGATGATGGATTTATCCCTGTTGCGAGAGGCTTTTACTATGGGAGCGGTTATCATGGGTATGGGTGTGGGCCTGTTTTTTATTGGTGCATTTAAAACCAATGAATTTAAACATAATTAGGATATACCCAGGTAAGCCCGGACTTTGAAAATGGCAATTGACAACCGCACTTTTTGCATTACATTTATAGATTGATAATACGATAAAAAATAAGAACAAGATAGCATCAATTACCCCTACTCAAACCTGGAAACAATATGACGAACAAACGTGATTATTACGAGGTGCTTGGCATCAGCCGTAACGATTCTGATGATCAGATAAAAGCGGCCTACCGCAAGCTTGCTTTAAAGTACCATCCTGACAGAAATCCTGGAAACAAAGAGGCTGAAGAAAAATTCAAAGAAGCTGCCGAGGCTTATGAGGTGCTTCATGATCCTCAGAAAAAAAATATCTACGATCAGTTTGGGCATCAGGGCCTTGAAGGTTCCGGTTTTTCAGGGTTCAGGGGGTTTGAGGATATATTTTCAAGTTTTGGCGATATCTTTGAGGATTTCTTCGGCTTCGGTTCTTCACGAAGATCCGGAAGCCGTGCCCAGCGTGGGTCTGACCTTAGATATGACATGACGCTCAGCTTCATGGAAGCTGCTTTTGGAACGGAAACCGAAATAGATGTCAGAAAAATGGATGTATGCCATGAGTGCTCCGGCACCGGGAGTGAACCGGGTACCCAGCCGGAAACCTGTTCCCAGTGCGGCGGAGCAGGTCAGGTTTCCCGTTCCCAGGGTTTTTTTACCGTTAGAACGACCTGTCCTTCCTGCCAGGGCACGGGCCAGACCATTTCGCATCCATGCAGCAGTTGCAGAGGAACCGGGCAGATTCAGGTAAATAAAAAGGTCTCCGTAAAAATTCCGGGAGGTGTTGATTCAGGATCAAGGCTGCGTCTGACCGGTGAGGGCGAAGCAGGTGCTCACGGCGGGCCGCAGGGAGACCTTTATGTCTTCATCTATGTTGAACCGCATCACTTTTTTCAGCGAGATGATACCAATGTTGTTTGCCAGGTGCCGCTCTCCTTTATACAGGCCGCACTTGGGGATGAGATAACGGTTCCCACCTTAACCGGAGAAAAAGTGCTCGACATACCGAAAGGAACTCAGCCCGGTGACACTTTCCGCTTTCGTGGTGAGGGGATTCCGTATCTAAGACGAAAAGCTCGCGGAGATCAGATTATCAAAGTGGACATTAAAACCCCGACCCACCTCAACAAAAAGCAGGAAGCCCTTTTGAAAGAATTTGCCAGTATTGAATCCGGGAAGTTTTCTAACAAGTTAAAAAATATCTTAAAAGGTGAATCTGCAAGCGCCACTGGATAGTCTTAATAATTTAAAATATCAGGCTTTTCTCCAAACTAGTTGGAGAAGAGGGTTCAAAGTATCAGTGATTTTCACTCGAACCCCTGACCCCTCGAATCCTGATCAATCGAATCACTCTTGGGGAGATGATCCAAAGATCAATGTATGAACTAAAAATTATAACCCGGTTTGCCGCCGCCCACCAGCTTCAGATGGTGGCAAAAAAGTGTGAAAACCTGCATGGACACAACTGGAAGATTGAGGCCTGCCTGGTTGGCGAAACTTTAAATCATGCCGGCGTTCTGATGGATTTCGGTGAGTTTAAAAAAATCTTATCAGAAATTATAGAACGGCTTGACCATAAATTCCTTAACGAACTCGAATACTTTAACGATAGTTTTCCACCGTCTTCGGAAAATATTGCTTACTATATCGCAAACGAACTTCAATCATCCATTCATGATCCTTTGGTTAAAGTCAGCCGTGTCACCGCCTGGGAATCAGACAATGCCTGCGCGATATATAGACCTCCTGCCTGAAATAATGGATTGAAGTTGATCAACTGCATCTTTTTGAGATGGCTTCTAGATATCTGAATATTTAACGGTAAGCTTACCTGCATTTTACGCGCAGTAAAAATGCAGGTGGAGCCTTTATCTAGGGCGGAATTGATCAAGTTACTAATGTGACTTTCACTCACACAGATTTTCGGAAGTAGGTAATTATAATTGCAGTACCAATGATTTTCTGAACCATCTGCTTTCCAGTCTCTATTGCGGAAAGATTTGTCCCTGCTCCCAACTCAATTGCGAAGAAAACACCCGGCGAAACAATGCATACAATTATTTTACTTTCCGAATTTTTATGAGTCAATCTTTCTTAACTTCCGAAAACCATATAGAGGTCACGTAAGTTTTTCATTTGCCTCCTGGAGGGTGAAGGCGGTTCAAGAACCCTACTGTTCTTACCCATGAATCAGCGGCGTCCTGGGGACGGTAAGTGAAACGCCGGGAGTTGAGATTGAAACCGTGTCCGGCATTTGGATACTCAACTAACTCGAATGGCGCTGTTTTCGGAGCCTTGGCCAGCTCCCGCATGGTGTGGATCAAGCAGCAGTCTTGGTATAGGTCTTTCACACCGGCGAACAACAGGACAGGCGTCTGAAGCCTTGCCGCGAAGGTCTTCATATCCCATCCCATAATCGTAATAGCTGGATAATAGGCCACCACGGCAGACACCTGATCCTTCAACTTAGCACCGTAAGACAGCACTCCCGCGCCACCGATTGAAAAACCGACCAGGGATACTTTCCCGGGAATGGCTTGTGGCGAAGACTTCGAATCAGCGATAACGGTCTGCAAGTTTTCCGCAGCAGGTACAATAGTGCCCATAAGGTCGATTAAATACTTTCCATCCATTAGCACCGTATAGTAGCCAAGCTCTGCGAGTTTTGAACTGAAGTCACGGTATAGGTCTGTACCTGCAAAGCCAGAGACGACAATAACAATGGCGCCTTTACCACCTACAGGTGGAAAGATCTCGTATTGCGGTCCCTGTGATTCAAATGAGCACCCTCCAAAGATCGCTAAGGCAAAAAAAATGGAGAGCACATATATTAAAAGACAGCGTGGAGAAATCCTACGATTTGTAAAATTCAACATTATATTACCTCCATTTCTGTAGTAAGGATTAGGTTGTCCTATATATTGTATCGTTGTCTCGATAAGTAATTAAAATCGAACTTATCGAGACCTGCAACGACCGTGCACATTAAACAGTTTGATTCCGTCTCCAGTACTCTCTATTAATTTTCACATAAATTGATAGATTAAATTTGAGAAAAACCAGAATCTTTTCGAGAAAAGAACATTTAGAAGTTGAGAATCGATTCAACGAAAGGTAGAAAGTGTTACAAAGAGTTAAGAAAAGTAATTGTAGGAGTGAAATTGAGCTTGGTATGAGCGCAATATTAAAGTTTAGATATTATGGGATGCCATGTAATGTCAAGAAAATTCAGACTGGTGATTGAGAGTATCACAGGTTGACCTTGATTGCAGAATTTTTAAATATCACAACTTTTCAAACCGGTTTAATTTTCCTGATATGGAGCTACCTCAGGTTTTAAAACGGATCTAAATCATTACCTCCATAAAGCGATACTTCGGATGAAATTGCAGTGTTTTCTCCAATTATTATAAATAAAATTGGAATCGATACTTAAATATTGATTTTAATGTTAGCTTCAATTAAATTTTTTTTCGATAATTATCTCATGCAATAGGAAATTTCTTTCAAACCAGGTTGTTGCGAATGGATCTAAAATTGAATACTGGAATGATCATGACAGCGAATGCGGCCTTTGACAATGAGAAATATATCCAGGAGCAAAAATCCGAAATCCTTAAACGTATAAATAAGTTCAGCAATAAACTCTATCTTGAATTCGGTGGTAAACTCCTGTTTGACTACCATGCATCCCGTGTGCTGCCGGGTTATGATCCCAATGTCAAAATGAGGCTTCTCCAGGCGTTAAAAGACAAAGCCGATATTCTGCTTTGCATCTATGCCGGCGATATCGAGCGGAAAAAAATGCGGGCCGATTTTGGTATCACCTACGATTCAGACGCGTTAAAACTAATCGACGATCTCCGGAGCTGGGGAATCGATGTTTTAGGTGTTGTAATTACCCGGTTTGAAAACCAACCGTCGGCCCTCCAGTTTAAATATAAACTGGAGAGAAGAGGCCTCCGGGTATACACGCATCAATACACCAAGGGGTATCCTACGGATGTAGATTTGATTGTCAGTGATGAGGGATACGGTGCCAATGAATTTATCGAAACCGATAAGCCCTTGGTCATTGTGACCGGCCCCGGCCCTTGCAGCGGAAAACTGGCTACTTGCCTTTCCCAAGTCTATCATGAATACAGACGTGGCGTTTTTGCCGGTTATGCCAAGTTTGAAACTTTTCCGATCTGGAATCTGCCGCTCAAGCACCCAGTGAATATCGCCTATGAAGCCGCCACCGCTGATATCAAAGATTTTAACCTGATAGATCCTTTTCATCTGGAGGCGTATAATCATAAGACGGTCAACTACAATCGTGATGTGGACGTGTTCCCTGTTCTAAAGCGTATATTGAAAAAGATTATAGGCGGTGAGTCGTTTTACAAATCCCCCACAGATATGGGAGTCAATCGCGTCGGCTTTGCCATCATAAACGACGAAACCACCCGGGAAGCTGCCAAACAGGAACTTATTCGGCGGTATTTCCGCTATCGGTGCGAATATGTCATGGGGCTGACCGACAAGGAAACGGTTCAACGGGTGGAGCTTTTAATCAAAGATTTAAACCTGGAGCTTGAATACCGGCGGGTGGTCGAACCGGCGCGCAGTGCAGCCATAAAGGGTCAAGAAAGCGGTAGGGGCAACGAAGGAATTTTTTGCGGTGCGGCCATCGCCCTGGGAAACGGCACCATCGTGACTGGCGACAATTCACCGCAGTTTCACGCGGCCTCAAGCCTTGTTCTGCACGCCGTTAAGCATTTGGCCGAAATCCCGGAAAAGATTAATCTGCTCCCGCCCAACATTGTCGATTCGGTTCTAAATCTCAAAACCAACGTGCTCAATGAAAAGACGCTCAGCCTTGACCTGATGGAAACCCTAATCGCCCTCAGTATCAGCGCGACCGCCAACCCTGCCGCCCAGTTAGCCATGGAGAAATTGGAGGAGCTCCACGGGTGTGAGGTCCATATGACCCATATTCCTACGCCGGGGGATGAGGCCGGATTGAGACGACTCGGCGTGAACCTCACCAGTGACCCCAACTTTTCTACTAAAGATCTTTATATCTCGTAATGCGGTTATATTAAGCTTCTGAAGCTTTCATGGTCTTCAAACCGCTTCGATGGTTGAAAGCGGTTTCAAAGCAATATTGTATGTAGCACTGACAATGCCTGGTACCTTGTGGATTATCTCACTGGCGAGTCCCTCAAGAATTTCGTAACAAAGAGGTGTCGGTTTGGCTAATTGCCACTCCGCACTGGCAATACCCGGGTTGGGCCGGAGTAAGACTGACGAATCCAGTATATTTGACCGTAAGTGAAATTAAAACGGGCGGCCTTGTAGCTGCGAGTCTCTGAAGCCCAACAACTTTCGGCAGTAGTGTTGATTAGCTTAGGAACATGGTAACCACGCTTGTTTTTATATTTAGGGTTATAAAGACTTGCGAGTTCAGCCAAGGTCGGCATTCGCCAGTCGGTATGCTTCCCAATGCTGTAATTTTGGCAATAAGAAAGGGCCGCTGGCCAGTTTAGAAGGGTTCCATTGTCTTTTGCCGCCCACATCAGGCTGGTTTTAGTGTCGGTAACGGTACCATCGCCGTTGTTCAAAAAGCGGTCCTTTGCAATGGCAGGCATAATAAAGAAGCCATTAAGTACAAAGTGTTGTGGTCAAGTAAAACCGGACACTTTTTGTTAAGCCGCTTTGCGGCATTGTTCTTTTTCATAGGCGAACGGAGTTTTATAACCGAGTGTCGAATGCAGCCGAATGGAGTTATAGTAG
>JAXHVO010000119.1 GCA_034189135.1 Thermodesulfobacteriota bacterium
AATGGATTTGGTCGCAGAACAGTAATTTTAACACAATAATACCCCTTAAGGGGTTATCAGTATCGATGCCCTTATAGGGCTTTATGCAAGCCTCCGGCTGGGCCGGAGGTCATGACTCCTTTGATGTGTCTGCGGTTTTTTTAAATATTCAAGTATCAGCGTTTTTTTGCCACGGCCAGACAAATATTGCCGTGGAAAAACATGCGCTTTTTAATAATTTCAAGGTCGAGATTTTCTAAAAAGGATAAAATCCCTCCTTGCTTTAAAAATCTTCTTCCATTTCGATAATGATCGATTCCTGCGATAAACTCGATGATCGTCAGAACAAATTTACTAAATGACCATTTGTGGGTGGGGGCGAAATCAAAAAGTATAAAAACAGCATCTTTTTTAGCCACACGAACCATTTCGTGTCCGCTTTTTATTCTGGCAGTATTTTCCATTTCATGTAGGCCCAGCTGCATGATAACCGCATCAAATGATTCCGCAAAAAAGGGCATGGTGGAGGCATCGCCGTGGATGACAGTGATCCTTCCTGTGCCGGCTTTATGTATTTTATTATAAGCCTGCCGAATCATGCTGTACGATTTGTCAAGGGCAACCACATGAAACCTGTTTTTTGCCAGAAGGTGGGATAAGGTTCCGGTTCCGCAGGCCACTTCAAGAAAACGCGGCTCAGGTGATATTTTAAATTTATGCAGCAGAATTCTTACGGTGAGCAGTTTTACCCGTGCTAAAAATGGCTCGATAAAAAAATCGTAAGCGTTAGATCCGATCGTATAAGAATCTTTTGCCATTATAGTTTATACTCCCTTTAATCCATTGGTAACGGGTCATTTGATTCACTAAAGAAGATAAGCTCCCATTGCCATTTTTCCTCATCATGGCGGATAATGTAGGTGGCGTTGTCATCGCCGATAAGTTTAAAGTACCTGTGATCCGGGGCAAGCCAGCGGTCAAGAATTTTTCTAACTTCTACTTTCCGGGTTCCCATTAAAATACGTTTCGGGGTTTCCTCACCCCGATATCCGCAGTAGCAATCGACTTTAATTTGCATATTGCTCCATGATTATAAATAAGTGGTATTGAAACCATCATGCTTCACGATACAAAGAAAAGCAAGAGCATATGATAAAACAGAGCAGACCAGGATGGTTGAAATTCCCCAACTGATTGCGATTTGAGCAGATAAGATGGCGCTTAACACCGAGGTGCAGCCGTTTGCCGTCCATGCATATGCTCGTTCCACAGGACTTTTTAACAGATAACGCATGCCCATGGGGAAGGGGAGACCGATTAAAAATCCTGCCGGCAACAAAAGCAGAAGTGCAAGAAAATAGCGTA
The DNA here is from genome assembly GCA_034189135.1 of Thermodesulfobacteriota bacterium. NCBI lineage: Bacteria > Pseudomonadati > Thermodesulfobacteriota > Thermodesulfobacteriota bacterium. The sequence continues at coordinate 1,345 of JAXHVO010000119.1, forward strand.
GGAAGCTGGGAAAGGCGAGGATGTGGCGAACAATATCATCAAGGCTGAGGAAAACGACCACAAGAAGCAAAATCAGGGTGAGAAAAATCTTTTTAAGATTATGGGGCGATAGGTGTTGCGACCAGATAGCACCCATGCTGGAAAATACAAGGATTCCTGAGACAACGATGGTAAAACTGACAGTGGGATTCCCCAGCAGGAGGATATAATTTTTTATAAAGAAAAGCTCGAGAAACATGAACCCTGCACCCACAGCTAAAAAGTAAAAAACATGAGATTTTACAGGTCTTTTTCTTTTCTGGGTGGTGGCCAACAGGGGAAGAATAAGAAGAAAAATCGAAATGACCAGCGCTTCAAGGAACACAACGGAAACCACAATTTCACCGGACATGAGGATAGAATAAAGTCGGCTCCCCGTGCTTTTATAAAGCGTCTTGAACCCCGACCATTTAAGGATTCTCGAAGGGAAAGGTCGGTTGTCCGTTTGGGGAGAAACGTCGAGGAAGTAGGATTGAAAAAAACTTTTATCAGTCCCTGATTGATAGGCCTTTGCGAGCCGGCTGATTTCAATAAAATGGTATGGCTGGTCAAATACATTGAATATGTTTGCCATATCACTCGATATTCCGCTGAAATACACCAGATCAAAATTACAATTTCCGGCAAACTTTTTAATTATAGCTAACTCCTTTTGCTTAAAAGGGTTTGCTGAAACAATAAGGGTGAACGTATCCCAGTTACGCAAAATGACAATATGCTGTTTTGGAGATTCAACTTCAAGGGATTTCAGGCTTTCATAGGCCACGCCAAACAGGCGGATCGAATCGGCAGGCGGCAAAAGGAGCTTGCGTGAAATGATGAGGAACCCATTGTCAGCAAGGTGATTTAGGTACTGAATGAACGCATCAATGGTAAGCAGATGGTTCTGTTTAAGAGCCGCCATCCCCGGGATAGAAGTTCCCCAGTTTTCCACATGAATAATGTCGAACCGTTGGTGTGAGCCGGCCAGGAATGATCTTGGATTTCGGTTGATCACAGGAAGGTTGTATTGGCGCCGGACAGTTTCTGCTATCTCAGGGTTTTGTGCAATAATGGTGATTTGTTTCGCACCGGATGCGACGGCGCAGGGGATGGCCGTTCCGCCGCCATGCTGGATCAACAGCACATTCGAACCCTCGGGGGATAAAACATATCCTGAGTAGGGGAGGGTGAATTGGGAAAACAGGGCGTCTTCTTGCGTTTGCAGGTCATAAAAAACAAAGGGATGGTCTCCGTCCTTAAACCCGGCACTTTGTACGGGCAATTTATCTGCGTATTTAAGGCTCAATCCGGGAGCAAAGCGGATATATTTGCTGTTGACATGATCTATTCTGCCTTTGAGGTCATTAACGGTTCTGGTTATACGGGTATGGGGAAAACGCAGAACCTGACTGAGCGCTTTGTATTGAGAGGGTTTGATTTTGATGATAAAATCCCCCACAGGTGATATAAGCAATATGGAAGAAATGACGATTGAAAATCCGGTTATTTTATAACTGCCTTGTTTTTTCCGTGCGGTATCTTCCTTTGCACCCTCTTTTTCTGGATGATCCGATTTTCTCCACGGCCATTTCAACGGCATCATTATAACGGGAAAAAGAGCGGAAATGACAATCAGTTTGCCCTCACCCAGGAAAGGAAGCAGGGGAATCGGAAACAGAGCGCCGCAGGCAGAACCTGCCATGGTGGAAAAGTACACCAGGCCGGATTTTTCAGGGAGAAATGAGTAAGCGATGCCAACCGTCAAACCGGCAAAGAAGAAGGGAAGGGCCAGGAAAACAAAGGCGGTCAGCAGATAAATCGCCTGGACAGGATCAAGCGGAAGCCTGAAATAGTCCAGTGGCATGTTGTTTAAAAGTAAAAAAGAGATGATGGTAAAAACAGCGTAAAGGCAGATGAAGTAAAAAAGACTCCTTTTGGTGGACAGACGCTTTTCCCACTGTGTACTCCTTGTATTCAGGATGCCTAAAAAGGTGCCGCTTGCGGCAAATCCAAACAGAGCGATGCTGATGACCATAAAGGAAAGGTGATTCCACTGATTGATGGAGAACACCCTGGTGAGGAGTACTTCCAAGGTGAGGGATGAAAGAGATAATAAAAATACGGCTTTAAGGATCATGAGCATTACCGGGAAGGAAATTTAATTTCTATCCAGTGCGTAACCTGTCATGGGGACAAACAGGACACCGGTGATTTGTTTGACCTTGAAATCATTGCCATGTTTCGTTATCAGAACAAGATTTTGATAGCTAAAGGGATTTCCCAGGGGAAGGATAAGTTTTCCCCGATTTTTAAGCTGTTTTAGCAGAGGAGGCGGGATATGGTCCACAGCCGCAGTGATCATAATACAGTCAAAGGGTGCCATTGTTTCCCAACCGAAATAGCCGTCGCCGCAGTGGGTATAAACATTACTAAAGTTAAGTAATTTAAGGATGTTGTCGGCTTTTTTACAAAGCTTTTTTTTGATCTCCATGGTGTAAACGTCTTTTACGATTTCAGCTAGAATGGCCGCCTGATACCCGGAACCTGTGCCGACTTCAAGTACTTTTTCCTTGCCTGTTAAACTTAAACTTTCGGTCATCAAAGCGACAATGTACGGTTGAGAAATAGTCTGCCCCTGTCCGATGGGAAGAGGGCAGTCTAAGTACGCATTGGAAATAAGCCGTTTGGGTACGAAAAGGTGTCTGGGAACTTCCGACATAGCGGCAAGAACATTTCGATCAGATATTCCGCGCGATTTAATTTGGGTGGAAACCATGTTTTCTCTGGATCGTTTCAGTTGGGGAGGTTCTTCCGCAGTTTCAGCAAAAAGGGGTATAGATATTAAGATAATGATAATAAAAAAAAGAAAGACTTTTTTCATGGCGATTCTCCTTAACAAATTAGTGCATCCGTTAAAAGTAACGCCGATGGATGAGTGGTAAATCCTATATAACACAAATTTTAACAAAACCGCAATTTTTACATAACAGTTCACAAAATATTGCTTTTTTTCCCAAAAAGCTATATCCCATGGAACAGATCTATCTGCAGGGGGAAGATGATATTGTATGTTAACAGATATGCGGACTGATTCCGCCATAGATCATTCAAAGATAACTATACAGTTTAAAAAAATGTGAAGCACAAAACACCAACTTAATTTTACGCAACCCAAAAAGGAGAAATTAAACGATGTTTTTCAAGAAAAAGAAAAGCAAAGAACAAACAGTTTTACCTCTGGAAAGCACTGAGGAAGTAAATAAAGTAGCCTACCTGGGAAAAGACCTGAGTATAAAAGGAGTCATTTCCGGGCAGGATGATATTCAGATTAATGGCAAATTTGAAGGAGATCTGAAACTGAAAGGAAGACTGGATATAGAGCAATCAGCAACAATAAAAGGTTCTGCTGTGGCCAAAACAATGTATGTAAAAGGGAGAGTAAACGGAAGATTGGCTGCAGTCAGTAAAATGTTTATCGACCGCACGGCAAAAATTAATGGCAAATTATTTACTCCGGTAATATCCGTTGTCGAAGGTGCGCAATTTAACGGAGAGGTAAAAATGGTAGATTGAATTATAGCAACCACTTAGGTAGTCAGGCTGAAGCGGTTTAGGCTGAAGTCTGAAGGGATTGGGCAAGACAATGGCCGTATTTTGGCAGAAAAGTCTGATTATTGCATCAAACATGGATTAAAAATGCGCTTTTCCCTGAAAGTCTTCAACCTTCAGCCTATCCACCTGGGCAGTTATGAAAAAAGGGAGTTACAGTAATGGAAAGTGAACGGATAACAGGATCGATTTCTTTGATTACCAGAAATATGAAAATAGAAGGCGAAGTGAATGGCAAAGAGAGTTTAACCATCGAAGGCGATTTAAAAGGTAGCATAAATATAAATGGAGATTTGCATATTGAGAGCACAGGTGTCGTTGAAGCGGATATAGAGGCCAACAATATTAGCATCCAGGGAAAAGTGACCGGCAATGTGACCGCACGGCAGCACCTGGAAATCGAATCTTCTGGAATAATGAACGGCGATATTTCGGCTCGGTCCATTGATATTAAGGAAGGTTCTTCATTTGAGGGCCGGTCCAATATGATTAAATCTTCGTAATCGATAAATGATCGATTACAAAACGACACCTGGAATATACCACATGCTTAGATTTATATTAAAGATATGGTTGCCAATCTTGCTAATTTTTGCAGCTGGTGAAATGGCAGCTGCCACCACGACTATTAAAGTGGCTGTAGTTATGCCCGATGGAAGCACCTGGACCAACTCATTACGCAACATGACCGGTGAAATTGAAAAACAAACCGCGGGGGAGATTAAATTTAAAATTTATGCAGGAGGAGTCAGTGGCGATGAGGTGGACGTAATCAGGAAAATGCAGGTGAACCGTATTCACGCCGCCGGGTTTTCCGGTGTCGGGCTGGGGATACTGCTTCCTAAAATTCGTATTTTAGAAGCTCCGATGTTATATGAAAGTTACCAGGAAATCGATCTGGTTAAAGAAAAGCTGTATGATGAACTCTCACAAGATTTTGCAAACCGAGGCTATGTTCTGCTTGGTTTTGCAGAAGCAGGGTTTGTCTATTTTTTTTCCAAAAAACCCATGTCAGGAGCAGACGGACTTAAAAGCATCAGGATGTGGGTGTGGAAAAGCGATGCCGTTGCCAAAACCACTTTGGAAACCTTTGGCATCAAAACATACCCATTGCACCTGGCAGATGTGAATACAGGACTTGAGACAGGAATGATTGACTCTTTTTATTCTCCACCCCTGGCTGCCATCGTCTTTCAGTGGTTTTCCAAAATTCAATACATGTTGGATTATCCTATGGTCAATTCCACCGGTGCGTTACTGATAAAAAAGAATATATTTGATAAACTTTCTAAAGAGAACCAGGGGATTTTTAAAAAGACAGCTAAAAAATATTGCGGAGAATTAATCCAGCTTACCCGCAGGGACAATCAACAAGCCCTTGCTGTTTTACGAAAAGAAGGCATCATTTTTGAATCACCTCCCAAAAAGCAGGTCACTTCTTTCCATGAAGATGCCGGAAAGATATATGAAAAAAGCATTCCTCAATTATATTCCAAAGATCTGTTTAACAGGGTTCAGGACATTTTACGGACATATCGTACGGCGCATTAGAATTGATGCATGAACGAAAGCTTTTGCTTTAACGCTTTGGTAACAACATTTTTACAACGATGGAAAAACAAAAATAGAAAAACATGCGGTGGATTCGAAAATTTGATGAGTTTCTTGCAGTATGCGAAAAGTCGCTGGTGGTTTCTTTTTTTTCCGCACTTATTCTACTGATTACGCTTAATGTAATTTCAAGAAATCTACTCCAGGTTTCCTTTCAAAAAATTCTGGAAATATCTCCTTCGTTAGTACTCTGGATGGCTTTGCTCGGGTCATCGCTGGCCCTCAGAAATCAACGTCATATCAAACTGGAAATCCTGTTTCGCTTTTGTTCGGAACAGATTAAAACTTTTGCCATCATCGCCCAGAGCATCTTTGGAATGACGGTAATGTGGATATTGTTTTTAGTATCGATTGAATTTGTGGGAAACGAGGTCACGATTTTTGGAAAATGGGGATGGATTTCAATCATCATTCCCTTGTTTTTTGCCATATCCTTTTTCAGGTATTTTATTCAGTTAATAAATCATATGAAAGCCGATGCATGATGAGTATCACAGTCCTGCTCATTTTTATTGTTGTTTGCTTTGCGCTCATAGAGACGCCGCTATTTACCGTAATAGCCGCCTTGTCGATTGTTTGCTTATATTTTATCGAATATGATCTGCAGGCGTTACAGCTGATCGTCATAGAGATGAATCGACTGGCCTCGATGCCGGTATTGACTGCGCTGCCGCTGTTTACCATGGTGGGATGTTTGCTGGCTTCGACCAAAGCGCCTGAACGGATCATGAATTTTGTCCAAGCGCTGTTAGGATGGCTTCCCGGGGGAATAGCAATAGCTGCGCTGTTCAGTTGTGCTTTGTTTACGGCACTTACAGGTGCCAGTGGCGTAACCATTGTGGCTTTAGGTGGTGTTTTGTTTCCCATATTGCGTCGACAAAACTATAAGGAAAAGTTTTCGCTCGGGTTGCTGACCACATCCGGAAGCCTTGGACTGTTATTTCCCCCCAGCCTGCCCATCATTCTTTACGGTATTGTATCCGGGATTGCCATACTCGATATTTTCAAGGCGGCTTTGGTGCCGGGGATCCTGTTGGTGATGGTGTTATCGATTTATGCCTTCTGTCATGAAGCCTTTTCCAAGGAGACTAATAGGCAAAAAATATCGTTTAAAACGATATCATGGGATCGGGCAAAAGCGACTTTTATTGCCGGGATGTGGGACTGGCCGATTATCGGAATTATCCTTGTCGGAGTCTACGGGGGTTTTGTGACAATTGTGGAAGTATCGGCGATTGTTCTGGTCTATGTAATCATAACCGAATGTTTTATTTTAAAGGAAATACGATTTATCAAGCAGGTCCCCGGTATAATGATTGAAAGTGCGATGCTGTCGGGAGCGATTATCGTAATCCTGGGGTTTGCTCTGGGCTTTACCGGATATCTGGTCGATGAACAGATACCCAACCGCATACTTGCTTATTTAACAGCGCTTACCGATAATAAGTATGTTTTTCTGGCAGGGCTCAATCTTTTTTTACTGGCAGCCGGCTGTATTATGGATATTTTTTCCGCCCTTGTCATTATCGTGCCGATTATGATTCCGATTGCCGTGCAGTACGGCATTGACCCGGTTCATCTTTGCATCATCTTTTTGCTAAATCTTGAGATCGGTTACTCCACACCACCTGTGGGGATTAACCTGTTCATTTCCAGCCTTAAATTTGAAAAACCGGTTACATTTCTGTATCGAGCGTCGGTTCCCTATCTTCTGTTACTGCTCGGTCTGCTTATCCTGATAACGTATGTTCCTGTATTGAGTCTATTTCTTGTTTGATCGGGTGAGGGGTCGAGAAGTTTTTCATTCTTCGTCCAGTTCGTCCGGTGTATCGCCTATTCGCCTGTACAAACCTTAACAATAATATTTAGAAACTGACGTACGGCAGCTATCTCGCTGAGATAAGATTTGAACCAGCCCCTGTAGACATAATTCCCACGGCAGCGTTGGTCGTCTCTGCCTGTACGCAATTCGCAGAAGATAGGGGGCGACTATGAGGAAATGTAGATGTTTGTTACGGTTTGTAAAGGCGAATAGGCGATACACCGGACGAACTTCTGAGAATATAAAACGTAATGGATTAACCAAAAAAGGCTTTAAAGAGAAACTTGCCGATTCCTCAATTAGCTGTTAGTGACGTGGATAGCCTGTCCAGCTAATTTAACCTGAATCGTATGGGAACCCTGACCCACATTTCGATTTTTTCTGTGCCTAACATACCCGGTTGAAAGGACCATTTCTTAACAGAAGCCATGGCGGCTTTATCAAGTATCGAGTGTCCGCTTGATGAAAAAACCCTTATGTCAATAACTTTGCCTTGTTGGTTAATCAAAGCTTCCAGAATAACATGACCCTGATAGCCTCTTTTTCTTGCAATAAGGGGATATAAAGGAGGAGGGTTTACCCGGTACATTGGCTTGGCCTCCAGTAAGGATTGCGAGGTGTGAATGACTGCTTGATGGTCCGTTGGCGCCGAAGAAATGACCGGTGAGGGCTCAGGGGTATGGTCGGAAAATAATTCTTTGGTTGGTTTAGCGGGTTCCGGTTTTTCTGGATCAGGCCTGGATTTAGCTTCATTTGATGTCTCTTTTTTTTCAATCGCAGACGGTTTGATATTTTTTTGCAGTGGCTTTTTTTTACGGACATATTTGGGTTTGTGTTTTACAGAGGGTTTTATTTCAGGCTTTTTTGGCAACCGGTGAACAAGGGATATGGTGATTTGATGAGATTCGGGCATGGCAGCATTGATTTCCGCAAACCATTCGGTTTCCATGCTGAACAGAAGCCCATGAAGACCAAGAGAAATAATAGCTGCAAGGAAAATCCGTTTCACGGTGTTTTTTCCGAATCCGCCTGGAGTGAAACCCGATGAATACCGGCCAACTGAATACGGTCCAGGACTTTAAAAAGTTTCTGATAAGAAATGCTGCGATCGGCAAACAGAAGCACACCGGGGTCAGTTTCATCTTTGGCTTTGAGTTTTAAAGCTTCGGTAAGACCTTCAAGACCAACCGGGTATTTATCCAGATAAATGGTTCCGTCTGATTTTATACTGACGGATAAAACCAGCTTTTTGTCGATTTCAGCAGTAGATGAAGAGGGGAGCGATAATGTTAAACCACGATGTACCGCCATGGACAGCATGGCATATATGAAAAAAACCAGAAGCAGAAAAACAACGTCGATTAAGGGAAGCATTTCAATTCTGGGATTTTTCCTTTTGTATGCGTTGAGCTTCATGGCAAATTCCCAGACCGGTTTGTTGAAGAACAAACCAGTTTTTCATAAACAATTTCAAGACTGGTGGCATATTTTTCAATAGAAATGGCGGCATTTTCCACGCGTGAGTTGAAATAGTTATAGGGGAAAACAGTAAGGATGGCGATTCCAAGTCCGGTAGCGGTGGTAATGAGTGCCTGGGAAATGCCTGCAGTAACGGCTTCGGGATGTTCAATTCCCGAGGTCCCAAGAACTTCAAATGACAGGATAATGCCGATCACGGTTCCGAAGATTCCCAAAAGCGGTGCTACCGTGATCATGGTATCTAAAATGTTCATATATCGGCGCATACGCTTGATTTCTTCCGCAGCGGCAGATTCCATCGCCTTGATCATGGAAAATTTTCTATGGAGAATGCCGGTAATCAGGATCTTTATGATGTAGTCTTTTGAACCGATTGTCTTTTGTTTTACAACTTCCCAGTCTCCTTTCCGGCAAAGTTCAAGAACTTCATTTAACAGAAGCTGATTTCGGTTTTTGTCCAAATGAATCCAGAAAATAATCCGTTCGATGATGACGGTCAAAACTATAAGGGAACAGACTAAAAGCGGGTACATGACCGGCCCGCCGTTGATGAAGATATGGAGCATTATTTATTCCTTAACGCGGAAGATGCCAGGTTAAATCCGAGATTTTTTTATTTTACAGTGAATCATTTTATCTAACATAAATGGATTATTTTTCAAATACCATTGTTAGAAAAATAAATACCATTTAGCAGTGCGTTCAGGGCGGATCTCAACACCAGCGGAACATCATCAATTTCAACAAGATCTTTTAATCCGGCAATTTTTTTGCCGGCTATCTTTTCTGCAATCCTTTTGCACTGAAGATTGTATAAGGAAAGATTGTCTATCAGCCCCTTTTGATAGTCATCACTTAATGCGAGGGCCGATTGGAGAAAACCGGAAAATACAGGATCAAGAAGAATTGCTTCTAATGTAACCAAAGTTTTGCTTTTTTCCGGCATACAGTCGCAGTTAACGGAAGATACCAGGTTGTAAATGCTTATCCTTCTTTCCTTGAGACGCTGGAAAATATTGCGGCCCGCATAAAAAGCATTTTGCTTGAAAATTGCTTTCAGGACAGCATCATAAACCGCCTTTGAGATGAGTTCTCCCATCTTGGTATGACCGCCGGAGCGATCAATCCTTATTCCTTGGCCTTGCACCACAATGATATTATCCGTTCCCGTACCGGTGGCACGGTGCAGCTTTGTTAAATAGCTGCTTCTGATGTCCAGATCCATTAAGGCGGTAGTCTTTGCCTCAGTCGCACTGATAATTGCCCGGGTCATGGCTCGTGAAGTGAGTTTCATGTTCGGCAAAAGGATGATGTTAATGGTTCCCGGTTCATAATATCTGCCCGCATCCTTTGACATCCTGATGGCATTCGATTTGACACCCGCTGTGACCAGTGCCCGGACTTCCATTTGCTTAAATCTTTTCTTCTGTATGACAAGGTGGTCCATATTAGCACCGGTAAACAGAAAGCTGGAGTTTTTCTCCGATTGACCAATAACCGGATATACACTTTCCCTTATCCCCCTTATACCGGATCTATGGCCGATTCTCCAGTATGGCGGAGGGGAGTAATGGTTACCGACCGATTCTATCGCTTTGCGTTGCCCTTCAAGGGTTGAAACCACAGATAACGGTTGGGTAAAATGAATCACCAGGGTTTTATGCTGAAAATCTTGGATGTGACTGTACAGAATCCGGGCGTCTTTAATATAATCAAGATTTAAATCGAGTCTGCGTGATTTAAATACCCGATCTTTAAGAACCTGATTTTCTTTATGGGAAAACTCATCTGCATAAATCACGGATGAGAGCCATGAGACAAAATAGCCGGTATGGGTGGATACCCTGCATGTCAGATCGCAGGGGAAGTAGAATATATTTCTGTTTTTTATGGCGTCCACATCTTTCCAGCCTGGTCGATTAAAGAGATTATTAGCGATTTCTCTGTCACCTCCACAGCCGTAAATCACCTGCGGGTTGAACCTTCTCCACTCTTCTTGGTTAATAACTACGATATCTCCATTTCTACCAAGCACAGGCGGAATAGCTCCTGCGGCCCTGATCATCTCATTTTGAAAAGAATCATCTCCTGGCGTCATCACCGTGTCACCGCCCATCAGGCGCAAAACCCTTTTCCGTTTAGATTCTGGGATTAGGCTTGTTTTTTTTTCAATGAGCTTCAGGCTGTTTTTTATTTCTGCTACGATGACGGCGGCATTTTTATTTTTATCAAATATATTTCCCAATAAATAGATGTTGTTATAACTGTCTGATATGGAGTCCGTTTTAAGGTCAACAAGGGTGCACTTTCCATGGGAGAACTTTTTTATTACTTTTTCATGCATACTGGAGAGAAAAATCATATCCGGCTGCAATGCTTCAATCGCCTTGAGCGAAGGTGAAAAAAATCCCCCGACGGTCTCTTTTAAAGCCGCTTCACCGGGAAAAGTGTCATGATAAGTGACTGCCTTAATCGAATCACCGGCACCGAGTTTAAATATGATTTCGCTAATAGAGGGCACAAGAGACACAACCCTTTCCGGCTTTTTTTCAATGACAATCATTTTTCCCCGGGAATCGATAAATTTTACCGGATCGGACAGGGCAGGGGAAAAGCCAAATAAAATGACCAGCAAAGTTAGAAAAATATCGGTAAATAATTTAATGATTGATTTCAATTTGCTACCTTTTATGGGTGCACGTTATCGCCTGGTTGTATTGTGGAAACAGTTAGGGGCCGGGAGTCATTTGCCTGCATAGACCCCCGGCCGGATATATTAATAGTCGTATCTTAACCCTAAAAAGAAACTTCTTCCGGGCATGGGATAATCCTTTACGTACTCATAATCTTTATCAAACAGATTTTCAACTTCAGCTTTCAGGGTTAGATCTCCTAATTTTTCCGTATCTGCTATTTTTTTGGAAATAGTCAGGTTGGCCACGTTAAATGACCCCTTTTCCACCACCGGAGCTGTCCAGGTCGGAGGACCGGCGCTTCTCCAGTCATCAATATCCTGCTTACCGACATAGGCAATATTAAGGTTGGCGGAAAGGCCGTTATATTCGGATAATTGGATCCCGTATGATACATTCCAATCCGATGTGTATTTGAGGTCTTCATGTGTCTCCTCATCTTTGTATTTGGTAAGACGAACAAAGCTGGCATAGGGTTTTAGTTGAAAATCCCAGTCAAAAAGGGTTCCGATATCATATGAAAGCTCGCCCTCGAAACCTGCCATTTCCGCTTTACCTATGTTAATCCAGGTTCTGTCCGGCCATCCGCCGTCATGCTCGATCTTATCTTTAAAATCAGTATGAAAGTAAGTCAGCGACACGTTTAAGGAGGCGTATGAGAAATCCGCTCCGCCTTCATAGGTTTTGCTTTGTTCAGGGTCAAGGTTGGGGTTGCCGATGTAGTTGGTTCCAAATACGGTATATCTTCCAGCCAGTTGCTGAGCAGACGGCATTTTGAATGCTTCTCCATAGTTGGCCCTGATTTTTAAATAGTCGGTGAGAAGGTAGGCCGCACCAAAATTGGGGGAAAGGTTGTTATCGTCTTCTTTCCCCCCTTCGCCTTCCTTTATTTCAACTTCGTATTCATCGTATCTCAAGCCGCCGGAAAAAATAAGCCTTTTTTCCAAAAACCTGGTTTTGGCCAAAAGAAAATAGGCCGGGTTGTCATATTCGGTACTTTTCGGACTGTATGTATCATCTTTGGTTTCGTAATTCATCCAGTCAAAACCTGCAGTTAAAAGCAAGTAGTCTTGGTTGAAAGAGACCTGAGCCTGTGACCCCTTATGATCAACCGTATATTTATTGGGAAGGTCATCATCCATAAAATCAGGGTTGCTCAACGTAGGATCAAACCATTTGCTTTTTTCTTTCCCTTCGTAATACCTGGCCTTCCAGGAAAAAAGACCCTCTGAAGTCTGGCCGTCATAAGTAAGGTTTACTGATCGATTGATAGAATCTTTATAATCATCAAGGTCATTTTGATACAGACCACCGGGGTTTCCTAGGTTATCGCCCTCGTAATTGGTATAAATCACTCCGATACGATTGCCGGGTAAAAATTCGGCGCCGATATTTAAACTGGTGTTATCTTCCCGGTGAAAACCTGAGTTATAGTACCTGTCACCGTCTGTATTATCGGCCGTGTCATAATCATCCATTTTGGATCTGCTGAAACTGCCGGAAAAATCGAAAACATTCACTTTCCCGGAGAAACCGACACTTTTTTCAAGATAATCGAAACTACCTAACATGCTTTCAACAAAAAATGTGGGTTTACCTTTTCCCTGCTTGGTAATGACATTGACTATCCCGCCCATGGCGGCCGAACCGTACTGAACTGAGGCGGGTCCTCTTATTATTTCCACCTTTTCAATGTTTTTGGTCATGACTTTGGACGCATTTCCCGTGGCGATCCGATGCCCATCCAGCAAAATAATCACGTATCCTTCAAGATCGATACCGGTTGATGACGACCTAAATGCTCTGATTCCGATTGAGGTCAGTCCGCCAGGGTATTTATGGGAGTGTCCGATTCCTTTTTGAATCAATAAATCACCCAAATTGGTTGCCGAAGAGTTTTTTATCTCTTCTTGGCCTATCACGGTGATATTGGAGGTGATTTCCTTTTTCTTTTCTTTGACTCTTCCGGCGGTGACTACCGTTTCCTCCATCATGGTGACGGAACTTTTGTCCGTTGAATCTCCCTGGGCCTGAACAGAGCCGGGAAGTATTAGAGCTGTGACCACAAACATACAACAAATAAACTTTTTCATTTAATTCTCCTTTCCTCCTCAAAAGATAAAATAATGAATGCACCCGCCATAAGACCAAAAAAAATCCCCGAATCGAAACAAATCGATCCGGGGATATCCCTTTTTTATCCTATAGATCATATAGGATTATCTTCCGTCCACGAAGATTAATCCATCAGCTCAGGCAGGTCTTCTGACTTCCTTGCCTTTTTAACAGCCTTCCCATTCCGACTTCTCGAAACAGTGGCCTATCATGCTAAAAAGGTTCCCTTTTTTAAATTAAAAAAGGGCGGGGTTACAGCGGCGGGCCCGTCCCCGATTTTAACGGGGTTCCCTATTAAGCGAAACGAGCACCTGAACTTTGAAAAGGCTTTAATGAAAGACGGGATGAAAGTCAATAAAAAAAAGAGGTTTGTATTTACAGTTTCAAATCGGTAACACTTTGTTGGATCAGAAATTCGATGACCTCACAAACCGGAAGCCCCACCACATTGGTGTAGGAACCTTTGATGCTTTTCACAATAAAGGTGCCAAGGCCTTGAATCGCATAGGCACCGGCCTTGTCAAAAGGCTCCGATGTATTTATATACCATTCGACCTCTCTATCTGACAGATTTTTAAAGAGTACATCTGTTTTAACCGTATCTAAAAAAACTATTTCTTTGGCACGGCAGCAGATGCAGTAACCCGTATATACCTGGTGTGTTTTGCCGCTAAGACTTTTTAACATGGTGCGGGCCTGCTGCTTTGAATCGGGCTTGCCCAGGATAGTACCGTTTATCACCACAATGGTGTCGGCTCCAATCACCCAGCTTTCAGGATATTTCCTGGATATGTCGGTCGCTTTTGCTTCAGCAAGGGCTTTTACATAAGATTCAGGCGTTGAGGGAGATATCAGGTTCTCATCAAAACCGCTGGGAATAACAGTAAATCTAAGACCAGCCTGCTCTAAAAGATAACTGCGTCGCGGAGACATGGAAGCCAGTATTAACCGAGGATTATGCTGCAATTTACTCATAACTATCAAATAACAGATGAAATAGGATTTGACAACAATGATGGGATATAAATAGTATAAAGACAAAAGGCTGGGAGCACAGCAGGCTGTTCAGCTGGTGTGGAAAAATGGAAATGTCAATTTTTCGGAAGTAAAGATGAAAAGTATCTGGATACTGGGTGCAGGCAGGTTCGGGTTAAAAGCTGCCACAGCGTTGTCGCGGAAAAGTAAGAAGATTAAAGTTACCGTGGTTGAAAAAAACAATGAAATTTGCAAAAAGACAGAAAAGCTGGGATTCCAAACCGTGTGCATGGATGCAATTCAATATTTGGATCAACGCCTTAAAAATCCAGATTATCCCGACTGGATCATTCCGGCAATTCCTGTTCATGTGGTATATGAATGGGTGAGATTAAAACTAAAAAATAGCTGTATTCTAAAGACAACACCGGTACCTGAAAAAGTGATAACGGATCTTCCTAACGTTTTCAAAGGGAAGAAAAATGAAATCTATATGAGCATTGCCGATTTTATCTGCCCGGATAACTGTCCTGAACCAGAAAATATTTGCACCCATACAGGCAAACCAAGGCCGTTTACTCTATATCAAAAGCTCGAGTTAATCAGATATGATCATTTTCGTTCGGTTGTGGTTAGAAGTCGCCAATTGTCACCCGGAGTCGGAGGTTATTCACCCGGAGCTTTATTTCGCGCCTTGGATGTAATCCGGACTTCAACTGCTCCGCTATTATTAAGTACCGCCTGTCGCTGCCATGGGGTCATGCATGCATTTAACATAGAAAAAAAGTAAAGTTTTTAGAAAAAGTACCGATAGTATAAGTTAACGGCTTCTTGAGTATGCGTGCATCTTTTCAACCGGGCAACGTTAAAATAAAAATAAAAAACAGATGTGCACGGGGGTCAATAACGGTACTTTGGAAAAACCGGTTTTAAATCAGTTTCGAAGAATTGAAGTCCGTATTACAGATATAGCTAATACGCAATGTGATGTGGAAGTTCCGCGAGACTCCATGGAAAATGGCTCAAACGGATCGAAAATATTAAAAAAAGCAGCGATTCTTCGAAAAAATAAAGACAGGGTCTAAATGGACCCTGTTTTTGTTAGAGCTCTTTTACCGCTTAGCGCCTTGAAAATGATTAAAATCAGCGTTGCGAAACGTGCGATAAAATTACCTGGCTTTTTATCACACCATCGATAATAAAAGGAAGCAAAATGTCCATTAAGGAACACGAGTACATAAGGCAGACACTGGAACGATATACCAACTGCAGCCTGGAAAGTTTCTGCGACCATGTGCTCATCACTAATTTTAAACAGTATATCACTCGTTTTCAGCAAAAGACAAAGGGCGAGTACTTTGAGGGGAACTTTGGGATTGTAAATGTAAAAGAGATAAATTGTACCATGATAGATTTCAGTATCGGCTCGCCCCAGGCAGCGCTGGTGATTAACTGTCTGGCTTATCTTGGTAATCTCAAGTCCGTGGTTATGCTGGGAATGTGTGGTGGTATAGATGACATCCTTGAAATTGGTGACTTCCTGATTCCTTCTGCAGCTATTCGTGGTGAGGGGACAAGCAGACATTATCTGCCTCCGGAGTTTCCTGCGATTCCAGCCTCTTCAGTTAATCTTTTTTGTATCGGGGCGGTAAAAAAAGCAGGTTTTTCTCCCAGGTGTGGCATTGTATACACAACGGACAGAAGGCTATGGGAGTTTGACGATGAGTTTGTGGACTACTTGCGACGCCAAAGGATACTTGCCATAGAAATGGAACTGGCCACTCTCTTTTCTGTGGCCTACAAGTACGAAGTACCTATCGGTTCCATCATGCTGGTTTCGGATATGCCATTGCAAAAACGAGGCATAAAAGATAAGAAGCTACAAGACGAGATATTTTCCAAATATATGGATATTCATTTGAATATCGCATTGGATGCAGTGGATCAATTGAATACCAGGTGGGACGAAGTGGAAAGAAAGCTCACCAGTGAATGGTGACGACAGCTAGTATTTTTTGCTGATGTGTTTACCCTGTATGAAATAACTTTTTTCTTGAACTTTTCATTAAGTTAAAGTATTCAACTATCGTTTCTTTTCTTTAAAACAAACATACAGGAACCTGCGAAATCACCGTTTTTTTAAGGTCTAACATCTTGCCTGGGTGGCGGAACTGGTAGACGCAAGGGACTTAAAATCCCTCGGGGCTCAGTCCCTGTACGAGTTCAATTCTCGTCCCGGGCACCATCAAAATAAGGGGTTAATCGTTTTTATGGTTGCCCCTTTTTTTGTTTAAATGGTACATTGTGGCTCTAATTGCGTCCGCCGTGACCATTGAAAATTTTAAATATACGTATTGTTTTTTGGCTGTATCCTTCACAGCGGTCACATTTATCATGTGGTATCGGTTAAATAGCGATCTAGTTTTATGTGATGAACTTATCATAGCCTTTATCATCTTTACGCCTAACTCCACAGCTTTTCTCACATTTTTTCCATTGCCTGTTTTATCCAGAAGTGATATGTAAAATCATCCTATAATACGGGAGGCATTAATGGAGGAAAGGCTGGAACCAAAAGACCATGTCTCTTTCAAAGAATTTCTAGTTGCTAACACTATAGAAATTGGGGCCCTATCACAACTGCTTGTCAAAAAAGGTATTCTCACCTTTGAAGAAATATTTAAAAACTGATTGAAGCCAAAAAAAATTATTCAAAGCCATCGGATGCTTAAAAGATAATATATTGCAGGTGACAATGATTAAGAGGTTTGAAATCTTTCTGTTAATCATTTTGTTCAGTATCGTATTTACACCAATTGTAAATGGCAGTGATTATGAGGTCAATACAGATGCTCAATCTTATATTATCAAAAAGTTAAAAACCCACCATATCGTTTTTCTTGGGACCGTGCATAAAAAACCCGCGATTCACAAGTTCCTGTTAGAGATAATTCCGACGCTGAATGATGCTGGGGTAACCCACATCGGTCTGGAGATTGCTTTCGATCAGCAAGCCAAGATTGACAATTTTATTCAGTCCGGAAAAAAACTTGCCAATATCCGGATACACCCGGATATCGATGGCCCCGGATACAGAAAATTGCTGATAAAATTAGCAGCACTTGATCCGAATATCAGACCGAAAACAATTGCCCTCGATCAGCCAAAATCCAGATATCGTGGGAAAATAAGTCGCACTAAATGGATGGCAGGGTCCATAGTGCAAATTTTTCATAAAAATCCGAAAGCAAAAATACTGGTGGTGGTGGATAATTTTCATGTATTAAAGGTGCTGAACTGGCAGGAAAACTCACGCAATCAATACAAATCGATTTGCCACTATCTTAAGAGTATGATACCTGAATTTCGCATATTTTCTATTTCGCAGCTTGTGGATGAAGACCCTGAAAAATGCGATTTTACAGCTGTATTTGGTGCTGTTAACGGTTCGGTAGTGATTGATTGTGATCATAAATTTGATGGTTGGAAATTCGGTCCCGCGTCAAAAATTTCCATTAAGCCCACTGAAACATGCGACCTTGTTGACGGATTAATCATATATTAGATTGGGTGGAATTTGCCATCTTGGCAACATAACTGAATTATTTCGATCGCCTGATCTTTTTGGAATCCTATCACCATAACCCAAGCCCGGGTGTTGTTGCGATATGAGCATATCTTGGAATTTGTTAATATATGAGCGTTTTTATTTTAAAGATGCAAGAAAGGTTTTTCCATGATCAACGAAAATGTCAAACGGAAACTTGCGGCGATTTTCAGTGCTGATGTCAAAGATTATAGCCGTCTAATGCGGGATGACGAAACAGCGACTGTCAGAACGCTAAATGCCTGCCGCGAAGTGATGACCAAGCTCATCTTGCAACATCATGGCCGAGTGGTGGATTCGCCGGGCGATAATCTGTTGGCAGAATTTGCCAGTGTCGTTGATGGGGTACAAGCGGCAGTTGCCATACAGAAACAGCTCAAGGCCCTGAACGCCAAACTTGCCGCCAGCCGAAGAATGGAGTTTCGTATTGGGATAAACCTTGGAGACATAATTGAGGAAGGGGATCGAATTTACGGTGATGGAGTTAATATAGCCTCTAGACTGGAGGCATTGGCTGATCCCGGTGGTGTCTGCATCTCTAGAACCGCCTATGATCAAATCGAGGATAAGTTGCCACTGGGTTACGAATATCTCGGGGAAAAAATGGTAAAGAATATCCCCAAACCAATACGGGCATATAGAGTCTTGGTTGAGGCCGAAGGATTTACAAAAAAAGCTTGGAGCAAAGAGATCGCCAAAGACCCACCAGAAGATAGGAAGAAAGAGGAAACTTTCATTGCCAAACCTTCTAGTGAAAAGGACAGGGCTAAAGATGTTTTCCATAACCATCTGTATGTTTATTTAGGCGTGATAGGTTTTCTATTCCTCATCAATTTATTTACTTATAGTGATGTTATTTGGTTCCATTTTCCAGCTCTCGCCTGGGGATTAATATTGTTCATTCACTGGCGGCTGCAAATTTCAGGCATTGGTTTGATAAAGCCGACGGAAGAGGGGTCATCTATTAGCGAAAGGAAAAGATTGATAGCAGCTATTCTGGCTTTCTTCTTCGGGGTTTTTGGGGCTCACAGATTCTACGCAGGAAAAACTGCAACCGGTTTTATGCAGGTTTTCACCATTGGAGGCCTTGGGATTTGGTGCTTCATAGATTTCCTCATCATTCTTTTCGGTGAATTTACCGATATTAACGGGAAAAAAATAAAACAATGGGTATGAGTAAGTAAGAAAATCTTATAGCGGAAAAACTGAAACGCGGTTATGCCCAACCGTAATAATTACTCAAATTTCACATCCCGGTTTGGCGGAAAGTAATGCCCTAACGGCAGGTCACATATAAAATCAGATGTGAATCGAAACTGGTTATATTTTTTTCTGTAAGGGGATATGGGAGTCATCTGTTCCACCTTTTCGCAGTCTCCGGATATTTGAGATAGACCGACCCTGTTATATGGTTTAGCAACGGATAGAATTTATCCCAAATATCCGGACACGCTGCAACCGATTCAATTCATATCCCCTGAAAGAAAATAGTATAACTTTCTCGATTCACCGCTGCAAGGCGAATAGACGTTTTAAGAACTCCGCCTCTACCGTTGATAAGGGTTGCGAAGCTTAAGCAATTATTTGTCCTAAACAAAAAATTACCGAAAATCAGATACTACTTTTATAGCTTTTATTTTTTGCTCTGATAAGCCAGACAAATACTTTTATTGTAAGAATTCTTTTCTTAACAATTTACCTCAAAGTGCACATCTTAAGTCGCATGCAGCGGCTTCATTTCCGATTTATACCGCTTGTCATAAATTATGCTCCGAAATATGGGATTGAGGTATAAGTGGTTGTAGAAAAAAACGTTTAATAACGGAACGTTTTTTTTTGATAACCACTATAAAAGCAGATATATCTCTCTAATATCCATATTCAGGCACTCACTTCTTTAAAACTTGGTAAAAAGGAGATTGAAGCTAAAATAAAAATGAAAAAATTTTCATAGAAATTGAGGCATTTATTTCACAAAATCATGTTTTTTAACAATCATTTTTATTATATAATCGATCTATCTAGTTGAATTTATTGTAAACGGTAGGATATCTAATTTTTCGGCACGAATTGTGCTAAAACTTACATTACTCTTGTAGTTTTACTGGATTCATAAAAAGTGAATTAACCATATTTTGACAGGAAACCAGAAATTGGAACGATTTTTAATTTCACTCGGCTTGGCACTTTTTGTGGTTTTATTGCTTATCACATCTTTCGAACTCATGTTTGCCTTATAGCACAGAAAAAGTAGGTTGTTTGATAAAAATATTATAACAGAGCTAATTAACAAGAGAATATGAGATGCTCTTCTCGGATGTGCGTGCATCTTTTCAGTGGGCTGGCGAAACTATCAATAGAAAGGCGGCACAGGAGAAAATAACGGCATTTTGGGAAGACAATCAATTATTTTCTTTAAGAATGATCCAAAATCAGATCAGAGAGATGTGACATATAGAAAATGTTAGACACTTTAAAAAATAACGGTAGCAGGCGCTCAGTACCTGATAGGCGTCGAAGTTCCAGCGCAAAACATTTCCCAGAGAGAAGGTCTTACCGATTTCGCAGAAGCGAATCGGACCGTAGAAACTCTAGAGTTTTTGGAGTTATAAGAAGAGGCGCTGAACGGCGGGGAGCCTTTAGTTATATTCGATAAAAGGAATCTAAAATGTACAAAAAACTTGAAGAAAGAGAATATTCGCGTTTTAAAAATATAATGCCAATTGTTATTAGTGATTGCAATTTTGAACAGTATAAGGAAGCAAAAATATATAATAGCAGCAGTAGCGGCATTTATTTTGAATCGGATGTTCCCATTCGGCCTGGGACAGAGATTTGTGTTAAAAACAATAATGCAACTCGTTTTTCCGGTTCAGATATTTGCCATGTTAAAGTAATATGGTGTGAAAGAATACAGGACTCGCATGTTTTTTACCGTTTTGGAATTGGTGCCAGATATTGTTTCCCGGATGACTATTGGAGATGGATTTCCCAAGCTAAGTTCGTTCGCCGAAATTTGAAAGTAATACAGGGAGGAAAGGCTTTGGGCAAATTGAAAAGGCTAAAAAAATGGAAAAATTGATTTAAAGGCAAGGCGATGTTTGATTCTGCATTTTTTTGTACCTACCGCAACCATTCTTTCCTAATATCTGCTAATATTCGCAAACTGATTGAGTAAATAAACGTAATGAAATTTAATAGATAGCTGATATCAATGATTTTACCAAATACCCCATTTTGGGTTTAAAGTTCTTAGGAACCCAGACGCAGTATAAGTTCTGTTCTCATCACTGGAACTAATAAAATAAAAGGGTTAAGCGAAACGCTTAACCCTTTTATTTTGAAACTGTCTCCCACCGGAAAAAATCTCTTAACCCCGTGGTTAAAAATATTATAACTGTCTCGATTCACACCTTCAACACCAATCGGCACTTTAAGAATTCCGCTCCCACCGTAGATAAGAAGTGCGAAACTTGAGTAATTTATTCTTACAATCGGTTGTGTTGATATTAATAATAAAACACAACATAGTGTGTTTTCACGTGAAACTTGTTATTTTTACTTAATATTTTTCAAGGTAAAACTTAAAACCTATCATCTTGATTAGAGCAAAATAATTGTCGAATATCCTTAAGAAAAAAATTTATTTGCCGATAAAGAAATAGAGAGGTTTAACACAATTGGTTAAAAAGAACTAAAACAGCAACCAGACTACCTCGGATAATAAAAAAGGTTTGAAATGAGTGATGAAATAGAAAAAGCTTCTGATGAAAAGGAAAGCCAAACCAGGGAATCAAAAAACTTGGGACAGGATGAGATCTCAAAACTTATAGATGAGATACAAAGTGGAGAGAATTCATCGGAAACCAAAGAACAGACCGAAAAAACGACCGATACTGAAACTAAACAACACGCTGGTGAGACAACAGATGCTGAAAGCGAGACCAGAGAGTCAAATAATCTCAACCAGGATGACGTTTCCCAGCTTATAGATAAAGTGCAAACCAAGGAAAACTCATCCGAAACTGGAGAGGAGAAGGATACGACGGGGCCTGTTGAAAATGATAATGAAGGCAAAAAAAGTACCGACAGTAAAATGCCTGACGATGAAAATAGGCAAGCTCTGGAAGGTAATAATAATAATGCTAACAAAAGAGAATTAGAGGAACGGGTTAAAAGTCGGGAAAACGACGAGAAATTAATTGAAGGGGATCAAAAATCAGCCAAGGAAAATGACACAAATAATAAGCGAGAAGAAAATGATAAAGAGGATGATGATCGATTCAATGGTTTAGATTCTGATAACGAAGTGGAAATTGATGGCAATGCTGACAATCCACCGGACACCGGCAAGATTGAGAGCGAAAATGAGGGAGACAAACATAAAAAAACCAAAAATGATGAAGACCAGGGGCTGAAAACGATACTAAATCAGGTGAAAAAGAAGCCCAAAGGAAAAAAACTTAAAGTTTACCTGTCATGCATTTCGAGTGTCGCAATTATTGTTATTTTACTCGGAGTATACGCCATTTTTCCAAAATCAGCGGCGGAAGGTATCAACGCGGAAAAACCTGTCAAAACGAAAAAGGTGGCAAAACAAGGAAATAAATATAGCGCTAAGCTGGATGAGATAACAAGGCTTAGAAAAAAATTGCTGATTAAGGAAAAAGAGATCGCTGATCTTATAAAGAATTATAAAAATGGCATCAGTAAAATGGAAAATGAAATAGTAAGGGTAAAACAAAATCACCAAATAAACTCCTTTAACACTGCCATAAAAAATAAAAAAATTGAATTCGGTATACTGACCATCCAAAGACGCCTGGCATATATTAAAAAAATCAACACGCCTTATAAATGGATTAATCAGGGAATAGAAGAACTGTTGTATTTGAAACACAAAATTGAAATAGATGCCCAGATAAGTCGCGTCATCAGTGGAATCGATATGGACCAAATGATTCAGGAAATTGATGTGGTGATACAAAGCTATCGCAGCGGTATGGAAAAGTTGGAAATAGACATGAAAAATGTTGAGCTGATGCCCCTTGAAACGATCTGGGAAAGAATAATCGAAAAGGACCAATTTACCTCAGGAAATAATAACCAATCAGATGAACCGGCGCCGATAACTCAAAAAGCTCTTGCAGCCAAAGAAAAAATTAATCGAATGATATGGGAAGAGATCTGCAACGGTAATTTTCAGAGAAAAAATGAAATAACCACACTCTCAACAGAGGCGGCAAAATGCCTTTCCAAATGGAAACATGCTGATCTTTTTCTCAATGGAATAAGCGAAATTTCCCCTGAGGCAGCAAAATATTTATTAAAATGGAAAGGAAACTGGATATGCCTTAACGGTGTGAAAACGCTTTCTGCTGAAACTGCAAAACATCTGTTTCAATGGCAGGGGAATTGGATTTCTTTGAACGGGTTAGGTGAAATTTCATCCGGGATGACGAGATATTTACCGCAGTGGCAAGGAAATCAGCTTGAACTCATGGGACTGAAATATAAAAAGAGCCAGAGCGAACGAGCAGGGCTGAGATCTTTGGCAAGGTGGGAAAAGTCAGGCGGAAAGCTTTATATCCCTGTACAAATTAGAAAGCTGATGAACAAGCTCTAGGGAAGTTTGGTAATTTTGTTTTTATCAGATGAATTTTTGTCAAATTTATAAAGAAATACAGCGATTGCCAGACTTATAAAGTGAACTGAAAAGAAAAAATAAAGCAAATCATTTTTGACTTTTATGGCTATAATGAAGAAAATAATTGCACTATAAACCAGCAGTTTTGTATTCATATCATTTGAGCCTCTGGGGTGTATCAAAAAAGTTGTTCCATTAATTATATCGGCTAAACAGATAAAAACTTTAGGGTTTAAATATATCGCAGCAATCAATCTATTGAAAACCGGTTTAGCGATTACAGCCAATGAGCCGTTTGCGACATCTTCAAGTTTTACTTGCAAATTGTGGTTTTATTCGCTATCATTGTAAAGAAAACGGATAGATATGATGGGGTTAGAGAGGACTGGGGAATTTAAAATTACAACTTAAACTTGAGGATGTGGATATGAAAAAAATGGCTTTGGTTGTGACTTTGCTGATGTTTGCCTTACTGGTTACTTTAAACTGTTCGCGCAAACCCAAACCGATACTGGAAGAAGAGGAATTGATGAAGTTATTAACAAAAATGCAAAATGGCATTGAAGCTAAAATATCTTATAATGATTTCGGAAAGCTACTTACCGAGTCAAAGAATATGCTTGAGCTGCTTAAAAAAGCAGAAAACAAAAACAGCTGTTTTTTTAATTCGGTGACGAAATGTTACACTTCTTATGAGATAAGTAAAAAAGCCTGGAAGCTAAGAGACGATGCTCTAACTGAGAAAAGAAGAATAGACATGGATACCACCCTGTCATTTTCACTGGGATTCGGAGCGGTAAGTCTTGCCAAGGCGAAAGAATGCTTTAAGTAGTTTTACCCTTATGTTCTGTTTATAACTGATGCAAAATACCCAGCACCAAACCCGTTATCAATATTAACCACCGCAACATTCGAACTGCAGCTATTTAACATGGCAAACAAGGCTGTTATCCCTCCAAAACTGACTCCATACCCGACACTGGTCGGTACAGCGATAACAGGTTGTGATACCATTCCTGCCACAACGCTGGGAAGGGCACCTTCCATTCCTGCAACCACAATAAGAATGGATGCGTCATCAATTTGTTTTTTATAGCTAAAAAGACGGTGAATACCGGCTACCCCTACATCGAAAACAGCTTCTACCTGGTTTCCCATGCTTTCTGCGGTCAGGTAAGCTTCCTTTGCCACTGGAATATCGGATGTGCCTGCGGATAGGACTAAAATTTTCCCCTTTCCCTGCAGCGGAATTTTGATTTTCTTAAAAATGATCATCCTGGCATCTTCATGATACTCAATATCAGGAAGGTGCGATTTTATTTTTTGCGCCTTATGACGGTTGACCCTGGTAACCAGGACAATGTTTTCCTGATCAAGTATTTTTTCAATGATGCGGATGATTTGCTCTGCTGTCTTTCCCGGGCCAAAGATGACTTCAGGAAATCCTTTGCGAAGGGATCGGTGGTGATCTATTTGAGCAAAGTCAATGTTTTCAAATGAAATGTGCGTCAGAGTTCTGGCTGCATCATCAACGGATGTTTTGCCAGTGGCCACTGAATGAAGGAGTTTATGTAAAGTTTCCGAGTTCATGGAACTGTATAGATCAAAAAGATTAAAAGGCATTCCGTCAATAAAAGACTATATTCCTCTAACTTTTAATTTTTTATCGCTACTTTTGTGCCCTCCTACCTTCTGCCTTTGTGCCTTCTACCTTTTTGGGGATCATAGGTCCTTTTCAATAATTTTTCCGGATTTTTTAGCAGGTTTTTTAACTGTTGGCTTTGCAGGAGAAACAGGCTTTGATGTGTTTTGAGATTTTTTCCGGGGTAACTTCAGTCTTTTTTCAATTTTGTTTAACTGTTTTTGCATGGACAGCAGTTTTGTCTTGAGTTCTTTTCTTATCTGATTAAACTCTTGCTGGCTATTTTTCTCTTGCTTTTTTAATTGATCATCAAGATATAGTCGATTTATTTTCTTTTGAGCGGAAAGGCTTGAAATATCTTCATTAAATTTAGTCAGATCCTTTTTTATCGAATTTTGTTCTGCGGTTAACCCCATCAGTTTCCCGGAAAAAATAGCGTCAAGATTGTCTAATTTGGTAGAAAAATTATTTATTTCATTTTTTACAGTTTCCAGATCTTTAATGTCTGCCTTTGAGGATTTTATTTTTTTGATCCTGTTTTCCGACTTATAAATTCTGAATTTCAAAGATGATAATTTTTTTTCATAGGAGGCAGTATTGGAGGCAAGCGACTCTTCAATTTTAGCAAGTTGTGAGGAAAGTTCGTTGAGTCTGGTATCAAAATTCTTTGACAGGCTCTGGATGCTAGTGACACCCACGCTTTCGTTGACAGTCACCCTGTTTCGTAAATCAAAATAGACCAAAACAAGAAGAACGCATAAAACGCAAGGGATTAAAATAGAGATGATGGTCACGCGTTTACCTAATTTTTCAAGACGAAGGTTTTTAATTTCATCCTGAAAAACAGTATCCGGGCTTTCTTCATCAATACGGATTTGAAATTCCTTAGATCTATCTTCTGACATTTTTACCTATTCCCATTCTATTGTACTGGGCGGTTTTGAACTGATATCATACACCACCCGGTTTACACCGTCTACCTCATTTATTATTCTGTTTGATATCCTGCCGAGAAATTTATGAGGCAACCTTGCCCAATCTGCCGTCATTGCATCGTTGCTGGTAACCGCCCTGATCGCCACGATGTTTTCATAAGTTCGCATATCCCCCATTACCCCCACGCTTTTAAGGGGCAAAAGGACAGCAAATGATTGCCATAATTTTTTATAATAACCGGCCTTCCTTATTTCGTCAAGCAGGAGATCATCTACATTTCGTAAAATTGAAAGATGTTTTCGGGTCACCTCTCCCACGATTCTAATGGCAAGACCCGGTCCGGGAAAGGGCTGGCGCCGGATCAACTCTTCTTTAAGACCGAGCTCTTTGCCCAGCAGCCGGACTTCATCCTTAAACAGAAATTTCAAAGGTTCCACCAATTTTAATTTCATTTTTCGTGGAAGTCCACCCACATTATGGTGGGATTTTATCACAGAAGTGGGACCTCCAAAGGCTGATACTGATTCAATCACATCTGGGTAAAGGGTCCCCTGGGCTAAAAATGCCGCATTTTTTATTTTTATTGCTTCGGCTTCAAAAATCTCCATGAAGATTTTTCCAATAATTTTGCGTTTTTTTTCCGGATCGATGATATTTGCCAGTGGTTTTAAAAATTTATTTTTTGCGCTTACAAAACGAATATTGATTTTAAGATTGAGCTTTAAGGTTTTTTTCAGTTTGTCTGCTTCATTCTTCCTCAGCAACCCGTTATCTACAAATATACAAGTCAGATTTTTACCGATCGCACGATGCAGCAGCAACGCGGTGACCGAAGAATCCACCCCGCCACTTAGGCCGAGTATCACCTTTTTATCCTTTACCGTTTCTTTTATTTGAGAAATCGCATCTTTGGCAAAAGATTTCATGGTCCAGGAGCGCTTGCATTCGCATATTTTAAACAGAAAGTTACGAATAATTGTTTTGCCTTGAGCGGTGTGCTCCACTTCGGGGTGGAATTGAAGACCGTAAAGATTTTTTTTCCTGTGTTCAGTCGCAGCTATCGGCGTATTTGCCGTAGATGCGGTTAATTTAAACCCGGCGGGCAATTTTTCGATGGAATCCCCATGGCTCATCCAGCATTTTGCCGGGGTATTGACTTTGGTAAAAATATCACCCTTATGTTTAATATTCAGTTCTGCGAAGCCATATTCGCGCTTTTCGGCCCGTTTAACCGTTCCGCCCATGGCGCCGATCATAAACTGCATGCCGTAGCAGATTCCGAGTACGGGGATGTTTATATTAAATATTGCGGTATCTATTTTCGGACTTTGCTTTTCATAAATACTGGATGGACCCCCTGAAAGAATAATCCCTTCAGGGTTAAGTGATTTAATGTAATCTATTGTAATATCAGGTGGTTCAATCTGACAATAAATATGGCACTCGCGCACGCGGCGGGCAATGAGCTGATTGTATTGAGATCCAAAATCAATGATTAATATCATAGTTATTCCTGATGGAAATCTTCATTTGGCCATCGGTTATGTTTTTTGGGCAAATTTACTAGGTTAAAAAGAATTGCGAAACGGTTTGTTAAAACAGGCTGAATATGTTAGAGACAGCGCAAAATGTCAACTGAATTCTGGTGGCTTTATCACAAGTTATTTTTTAGCCGTAGAGACTGAAGAGAGTGCATATAATATATTACACAGTTAACACTTCATGCTCTCTGCATGGAAAATATAGTTTTATTTACCAACTCATTCTTTCCATGTTTAATAAAAAACCAGGAGGGATATGAGCGGAATGATTACCCAGATTTATGAGGTTCAAACGCCAGAGGAGGCCATACAGCTTATCGAACTTGGCGTAGATCATATCGGCAGTGTAATTGTTTCTGAAGACAACTGGAAAGTGCCGCCAATAAAGGAAACAATAGAAAAGATAAGAGAGACGGATTCTAAAAGCAGCTTGATCCCTTTGTTTAAGACACACCAAAGCATTTTTAAAGTGATTGATTATTACCAACCGGATGTGATTCATTTTTGTGATGTTCTTTCCTATCATAACCCTGTTTATGGAAACCATCAGGATCTTTTAGAACTGCAACAAAAGATTAAGGTAAAATTTCCTCAAGTTAGAATTATGCGATCGATTCCGATTGCACAGACAGGAAATGAAAAAGAGGTAGATACGATGAAGCTGGCTGAACTATTTGAGCCGGTGAGTGATTTTTTTCTTACTGATACATTATTGACTGCAAAATCAAGCATATCGGCTGACCCGCAACCGGTCCACGGGTTTATCGGCATAACCGGGAGAACCTGTGACTGGGATATTGCGCTTGAGCTAGTGAATTCGAGCAGTATACCGGTCATTTTGGCCGGCGGTCTGTCACCGGATAATGTTTTTGCCGGTATTGCTCACGTTAGGCCTGCGGGTGTTGACAGTTGCACCGGAACGAACGCCAAAGATGAAAAAGGAAATATAATAAGATTTAAAAAGGATTTTGAGAAAATAAAACGTTTTGTTAAAGAAATCAGAAGTGCTGAAAAGCACTTGATACCTTGAATCATTTGTCCATACAAATTTGAAGAAGAACAAAAAAGATTAATAAAATACGAATTTGATATAAATAAAGGAGATTATAAACCTATGTATGAAAGTGGTGATTTGCGAAAAGGTCTGAAAATCGAAATGGACGGGGAGCCTTATATCATTGTAAAGTTTGATTTTGTTAAACCCGGGAAGGGCCAGGCGCTTTATAAGTGCACGCTGAAAAACATGATCACCGGCACAAGATTTGACAAGACCTTTAGATCAGGTGAAAAATTTAATGAAGCAGACCTTGAAGAGATAGAAATGGAATATTTGTATTCGGACAAACAGGGGTATTGCTTTATGAATACAAGTAGTTACGAACAGGAATTTCTTGTTGAAGACCAGATTGCCGAATCTAAACCTTTTTTAAAGGAAAATACGGTTTGTAGCGTCTTGCTTTTTGACGGAAAACCCATTGGTATTACCCTGCCCAACTTTATTAATTTGAGGATAAAAAAAGCCGATCCCTGGGTAAAAGGGGATACCGCTTCGGGAGACACCAAACCAGCCACACTTGAAACAGGATATACCATCCAGGTCCCCACCTTTATTGAACAGGAAGAACTGGTTAAAATTGATACCCGAACAGGGGAATACGTGGAAAGGGTGAAGGAATAAGTTAATTCGATTCCCTGTTTTAACAAATAGTTAATGCCTAAAACTCAAATCGTTTGCCAAAAAAATGGTTTTTAGCTTTTGGCGAAACAATCATATGTATTGCACAAAAATATGTGCAGTACACACATGTATGTGGACTTTAACCTACATTTCATATCCTTTATATCAATAAACATCTTTCCCAACAATATTGCGTTTATTTCACAACTAACTGTTAATATTGTGATAAAATCCAAAAACGTGAGTTGCTTGGCAAAAAACGGGTTATAAATTTTTGCCAAACAATTTAGGGATTGCACATATTCATGTGCAGTGCACATATATATGTGCAATTTTACATTCAAATAACATTCGTTTTGCCGACAAACTGCTTTCATACAATAGCCTGGTTATCAATAACTTATTGTTTATACAGCTATATATTGCACTGTTTATTTAATATACTTTACATAAAGACAAACCTAACACTTTGGCATAAATATTGAAAGGAGATTCGGATAAAAACAAAATGAACAGAGTTCATAGTCAGTGACTTATCAAAAAAACAGCGATGAAATGGTTTTTGTAATGTGGATGAAAAAAATATCTGTTGTTATAATTCTATTTTTAACTGCGTCCGATCTTTATTCACAGGGTAGCGTTCATATTTATTCAACCGGATCGATCATGGAAATTGACCGATGCGCTTCAGCCTGGCTAATTAAAAAATTCGTAGATAAGAAAGCTGTATTCAAGTTTTTTCCTGATGGGGAGATTATCGAAGTCGGAATTCCTTTTGATACACCTGATGCCGAGCTGTCGCGTACACATCGTCGGTCAACCTTTGAGGTTATTATGGATACGTACCAGATTGTCGATCACAGATTGGAAACATTAAAGAAAAATATTCATGATATAGAAATAAATTTCTGGGGGAAAAAGGGTTCAGCGGAATCAACAATTTTTGCCGCGGATGTAAATAAGATAATCAACCAGGCAAAGAATAATGATGATTGTCTGGAGAAGTGTTTTATCTACCTTGATAAGATGATCGAAAATAGGGATCTTTCTCAGAAGATAAAAGTGAAATAATAGCAGTTTTGGGAATTCAAATTTTTATAAAAAAGGAGCGTAACAGGAAAGGGAGGAATTTTGCAGAAAATAGTATTGGGGTGTGTTGTTTTAATTGTTTTGGTTGGCGGGGGACGCATTGGTTATTATGCTGATGCAAGGGAAGTGGTGGTTTTTACAGCACTGGACCAGATCTTTTCGGAACCGATCCTGCAGGATTTTGAAAAAGCAACCGGTATCACTGTCAAAGCCGTTTACGATATTGAAGCCACCAAAACCACCGGGCTGGTTAACCGGCTGATTGCCGAGAAGAAGAATCCCCAATGCGATGTTTTCTGGAATAATGAGGTCATCAAATCGATTATACTAAAACGCAAAGGAATTATTACTCCTTATGTATCTCCGGCATCTGTAGATATTCCAATCCACTTTAAAGATAAAGATGGATACTGGACCGGCTTTGCGGCCCGCGCACGGGTTTTGGTGATAAACACCGAACTTGTTGATAATAATCAACAACCGGATTCCATCTTCAATCTGACCGATTCCAGATGGAAGGGAAAAATTGCTATAGCAAATCCGCTGTTCGGTACAACATCCACCCATGTGGCCGCATTGTTTTCCTATTTAGGTAAAGATAAAGCCCGGCAGTATTTTGAAAATCTGAAAAAAAATCAAATCAGGATTGTCGACGGTAACTCAGTTGTCAAAGACCAGGTGGGTGCCGGGGAGTTGAAGGCCGGTTTTACGGATACGGATGATGTCAATATGGGTTTAAAATTCGGAATGCCGCTTCGACCATTATACCCGGACAAAAGAGGAATGGGAACCCTGTTGATACCCAATACGGTGAGCTTGATCGCTAATTGCCCCAACCCTAACGAAGGAAAAGAATTAATCGATTATTTACTCAGCAAAGAGGTTGAAAAGAAGCTGGCATTTTCCCCATCGGTACAAATGCCTTTAAGGCCCGATGTTCCGACGCCAGAAAATTTTGTAAACATTGCTCAAATTAAGGCAATGGAAGTCAATTATGAGAAGGTGGCGGATGAAATGGATGGTGCCGTCATTTTCGTGCAAAATCTGTTTATTCGATAAAACCCGTTACGAAAGGACATCGCCATACAACCCAAACCCATTACATATTTATCGATTTTTCTATTTACGGCTGTGGCTATATTGCCCATCGGGCTGATGTTTGCTCATTCCATCCATATTGATGGAGAATTGTCCTTGGAACATTATCGGACCGTATTTACGGATATGAGACAATTGACTCTGCTTTTAAAAACCTTGGTGCTGGCATCAGGTGTCACTATATTTTGCCTGATTATAGGAGTATCGTTTGCGTTTTTACTGGCGCGTACCGATGTATATGGGAGAAGAATCTGGCAATGGTTATACCTCCTGCCGTTATGTATTCCGCCTTACCTTCATGCTGTAACCTGGATCTGTCTCCTGAAGGAAAAAGGTTTAGTCAACACATTTCTGATAAAATGGTTTCATCTTAAAGCACCTTTAATCGATATTTACGGCATTAGCGGGTCTATGGTTGTGTTAACTTTTTCCTATTTTCCCTTTATCGTTTTGTTAACCCTTTCCGGTTTCCATACCATGGACCAGCGGATGGAAGACGCTGCCCGGCTGAATTACCGGCCATTTGGCGTGATGAAAAAAGTAACGCTTCCCTTGATCAGTCCGTATATTTTTTCCGGGGCCGTATTTGTTTTCATCTTCTCCTTGTTTAACTATGGCGTTCCGGCCCTGTTGCGGGTGCACACTTATCCGGTGGAGATATTTGCCCGGTTTAGTGCTTTTTATAATGAAGGCGGGGCCACGGCTCAATCTTTTCCGATAGCGGTGATTGCCCTGATCCTGATTACATTTCAGCGATATTATATGGGGTCACGCTCTTATGTTACCATAAACACGGAAAGCAAAGGCGCTTCAATTTTTTACCTGAACAGATACCGGGCGGTTGCCGGCTTGTTTATTTTTGTGATTATACTGTTTTCAGTGGTGTTACCGCTGGTCATTCTATCGATGCAAGCCGGATCATTCAAAAGCTATCAGGTGGCTTTCAGCAAATCGTCAAGGGAAATCATCACCACTGTTTCTCTTTCCGTAGTAGCTGCTACGGCAATGATCTGCCTGGCTTATTTTCTTTCACATCCTATTGAGGATAGACAGGTTAAGGGGCATACTTTGCTGGATTATTTAACTTTTGCTCCTTTTGCTTTTCCGGCCACCGCACTTGGTATCGGGATGATCCGTTTTTGGAATCGACCGCTGACGGAAGCGATTTACAATAGTTCGCTTATCGTTGTGCTTGCCTATATCGCCCGCTTTATTCCTTTTTCTATACGTACCTTAAATTCAAATTTAAAACAGATCAGTACGAGCGTAATAGAAGCCGCGGTATTATGTGAAAAATCCTGGTTTAAAAGAACGGTGAAGATTCAACTGCCCCTTTCACTTAAAGGGGTGGCAGCCGGTTGGGTGATCGCTTTTATTTTATGTACGGGTGAGTTAGGCGCCACACTTTTGGTGATACCACCCGGTAACGGTTCAATTTCTCTAAAAATTTATACCCTGATGCATTATGGGGCCAATAAGATTGTGGCGGCTTTGGCATTGATAGTAATCGGAATCAATTTACTAATATCCTTTACAGTTCTTTCAAGCATGCGCTTTGGCTGGCGAAGGCAGCAGATTTAGGAAATGGTTTAGGGAAAAATGATTGAACTTTGCAGCATCGATCACAGTTACGGAAAAAAAAGGGTCTTAAATGGCTTAAACCTGAAGGTTGATTCCGGAGAATGTCTGGCTCTTTTAGGCCCTTCGGGATGTGGCAAAACAACTGCATTGCGTTTAATTGCCGGCCTGGAAAGACCCGAAAGGGGAGAAATCCGAATCAACGAGCGCCTGGTCAGTTCTCCAAGAAAGCTGATTCCGCCATATAATCGTTCGATCAGCATGGTATTCCAGGACCTGGCCTTGTGGCCGCATATGAATGTGGAGAAACACATCGATTTTGCCCTGGTGTCGCATATTAAAAGCAACAAAATAAAATCGGAAAAAACAAAAAAAATATTACACTTGGTACACCTTGAAAAGCACTCCGAAAGTTATCCCCACCAGCTATCCGGCGGGGAAAAACAACGTCTCGCACTGGCCAGGGCGCTGGTAAATGAGCCGAAAATATTACTTCTGGATGAGCCTTTCTCTGGGCTGGATACCGATTTAAGAAATGAAATGCTTCATCAAACAAAAAGAATTATCAACAAAATGAACATGACTACCATTTATGTCACCCATGATGAAAGAGAAGCGGTTTTTATAGCCGATAGAATCATGCTGATAAAAAGCGGCAAGATCAATCAAATAAAAATTACGAATAAAAAAATAATCTGTTTGAATAATAAAATACATAACAGCCAGACAAGGGAAAGAGAAAATGAAAAGAGAATTCAGCATTAAACGGATATCCGGTTTGAATTTCATGCTCCTGGTTTCGATTTTACTTGTTTTTTCACTGCCGCCTGCCCACGCAGGTCGATTGCTGCATGCGGTCCGTATTGAGCCACAAAAAATTGATGTCTTTAAAAACGAAACAGTACAGATTTCCTGGCACCAGTCAGAAGAAGGCAATCTGGACGTTTTTATTTGTAATTTGGATGGAATAATAGTCCGAACATTTTACCACCGGGAAGATTTAAAAAGCGGCAGTTATATCGTAGCCTGGGATGGCCGCGATACTTCGGGAAGATTATGTCCCAATGGGATATACATACCCATTATAAAAATCAGATCAAAAAGATGGGGCCGTGAGCTTTATAATCCCACCGACTCTCCCTGGGGAGAGGATCGCACCATAAAAGATTTGAATTATGATTTCAAGAGCCGGACCATCAATTATACCCTAGCCAAACCGATGCTGTGCAAAATGAGAGTCGGACTAAAAGAAGGGGGGCCTTGTTATAAAACTATATTCGAATGGCAGCCGCATGAGGCGGGATATCATGAAAAACAATGGGACGGGAAGGATTTAAACGGTATTGTCGAGGTATGGAAAAAAGATAAATTTCAGATTGTACTCGATGGGTTTTCAGTACCCAAAGAGGCCATATTCCTTGAAGGGTCTGAAAATCCGTCCCACCGGTTTAAAGGAATTGAAAAAAGATTTTCCCTTAATCCGCCGCGGGGGGAAAAAATTATGGTCCATGCGCTGCATAAAAGAGAGTTTTGCCATGACATACCGATAAAAGTAGATTTGATTGGCACCCGGGGAACCATAAAAGGCAGCCCGATCATTGGTGGTACTGCCGATATCAAAGTGATGACTGCATATAAAAGCGATTTGGAGCATATCATACGGGAAAGATTTGAACTCTATCAGTTTATGGATGGAAATTTTGTATATGAAGCTCCCCAAAAAACACTGCCTGTTATTATGAAACTAAATACGAACAAGTTTACCAACGGACTCCATATATTCACGATTAATCTAAGAACCTCGGAAGATCATGTGGGAACCTATTCAATGAAAGTATATATCAAGAACTGAACCATGGACCAAAATTAAAGAAGAATAAGGGGGATAGCCATGTCCACCAGGCTGATTGAATATAAAAGGTTGATGACTGCAGTCATTTTTATTTTAGGTATCGGCATCAGCGCCTATGCTCAGGAGATTGTTAATTATTCCTATGATGATATGAACCGTTTGGAAAGAGCCGTTTATGCAGATGGTTCCGTGGTTGATTATACCTATGATTTAATGGGAAATCGCTTCACTAAAAACATTGCGGTAAACGGCTCCCCTGCCAACAATACACCCAACATGCCCGCGCAGCCGTCACCGGCCGATGCAGTAACGAACGTCGATCCGTTAAGTGTGTCAATCTCATGGAACGGCAGTGACCCGGATGTCGGGGATGAGCTGTTACCTCATCTGACCCTGTATTGTATGCCAGGACACGATCCACTGAAGTGCAAATCGAACCACTTGATATTTTAAAAACCTATTTCTGGAAAATCGTTGTCAAGGATTCTCGCGGAGGCATGACAGCAGGACCGGTCTGGAGCTTTACGACGATTAATAATCCACCCAACGCACCGGTATATCAACTGCC
The DNA here is from genome assembly GCA_034189135.1 of Thermodesulfobacteriota bacterium. NCBI lineage: Bacteria > Pseudomonadati > Thermodesulfobacteriota > Thermodesulfobacteriota bacterium. The sequence goes on from JAXHVO010000119.1 coordinate 36,906, forward strand.
GCATCATTCAGGCGAAATCGTACCGGAAAATGTACGCTTAACCTGGGCAGAAGCAACAGACCCCAATCCGGGCGATACTATCAGCGGTTATGATATTTATTTCGGGACCACATCCAGCCCACCGCTTGCAGCAAGTAATCACAATGACACCCATTATTCGGCCGGAAATTTGAATCCGGATACCACCTATTTTTGGAAAATTGTCGCCAGAGACAATCATGACGCCCAAAGCCCAGGCAGTCCGCTATGGTCTTTTAAAACCTATGACCATGCACCGGTGGTTCTTTCCAACCCCACCTATTCATCCGATACCACCCTGACTAAAAATGGTGGACCGTATATTGTTCAGGGTTCGATGACGATAGATCTCGGGGTTGTGTTAACCATTGAACCCGGTACAATTTTCAAATTTGAAAACGGCGCAACACTGAAAGTAAACGGGACGCTGGCTGCTCAAGGCAATGCAGGAAATCAAATCATTTTTACTTCCTGTAAGGATGATCGTTACGGGGGCGATACGAATGGCGACGGGAATGCGTCCGCGCCGGATCGGGGTGACTGGGGAGGCATTTCGGTAACCATCGGACCCAGCAGTGGAGCAGTGACCTTAAAATATTGCCGTATCGAATTTGCAACCACCGGGATTTCGGTTGCTGTTGACGGCAATAGTGCGGCATTGACTATTACCGAAAATGTCATCCGGAACCACTTGGAAGACGGGATATTTGTTGACGGGCGCAATGGTGCATCCATCAGCGCAGCTCTAAGCAATAATCAGGTTGAGGAAAACGGCGGAAACGGCATTCATTTTTACACCACAGATCAGTCTTCCCAGCTATCCGGACAAATTTCAGCGTCCGTCATTTCTCAAAATGAAGGATATGGCATCTATGTGCATACCTATAGCAAGGCTTTATGTGATCTGGATATAATCGGCAACACCATCGGTCACAATCAGGACAGTGGTATTTACGCTTTTTCTCATTACGCTTATCAATACACAACATTATTGACCATTAAGAATAATACCATTGATGAAAGTGGAACCGGCATTTACTGTTATGCGGCATTAAGCGAAATGAGCGCCGATATTATCGGGAATGTGTGCCGTAACGGAAACGACGGAATTAAATGCATTGGCTATTCCGGAGCGAGGCCTTTATATGCTTTGATTACTGATAATGAAGTTTATGCGAACAGCAATATCGGGATTTATTGTTATTCTCGCAGTGCCAAGCTCTATCCCGAGATTCGCCAAAATAAAGTATATAACAATCAAAACGGCGGGGTACATTGTTTAAGATACGATGAAGGAGTTAATCATATCATAGAACCGGTCATAACCTTGAATGAAGTCTATGAAAATGAAGGTTATGGGATATTTTGTCATACCAGTGCTGAGGCGATTTTGCTTTATAATGAAGTCCGCAGCAATTTAAGCACAGGCGTGTATATCAAAGACAATGATGTCTCTGTTATCCATTTTAACAATATGTATAATAATGCCGGTAGCAGTGAAATGGAAAATGGTAATACCACGGCGGTGAATGCTCGCTTTAATTATTGGGGGAGTTATGGGACCTATGAAATTGAAAGCGGAAACAACCCCAAAAATATTTCCCGGATTTATGATATCTACGATGATATAGAAAGAGGTACTGCTTACTATATGCCATCATTACCAAGCATTTTAGCCTTGCCATCAACGCATGTATCAAAGATCACATCGCCCTTGACTGATCATGAGCAGAAATCCTCCGTGGTCAATATTAAAGGTATCGCCGTATCGCCCAACGGGGTGGATTTTGTGGAAGTCAGCACGGACAACGGAATGACCTGGACCACGGCAGACGGTGCGGAAAGCTGGAATATCGAGCTAACCTTTCCGGGTGACGGAACCTATACGGTTCTTTCCCGCGTGACCGACAAGCTCAGTCAGGTGGAAACACCGGGAAGCGGGGTAACCTTTACTGTTAACAGCAGCCTGCCGACCACCAAAGGAACGCTGACCGGTAACGAGACCTGGTCCGGCGAGGTGGCCATTACCGGGGATGTGATTGTTCCCCAGGGAGTCACCCTGACCATCGATCCGGG